>CAUPZU010000011.1:0-92813 GCA_963516025.1 Acinetobacter lwoffii | reverse complement strand
GTACAAGGCAATGGCATCGGAATTGGCATGACGGTCACAGCATTCATACCAGGCATTTACTGCCTGCATTGAACCGGAGAGATACTGGCTTGCAACCGTGTTTAAATCAAAGTCTTGAACCGTTGTTTGATAATCTAACATGTTAAACCTCAGCCTGAATTTATCGTTATTACTGACAAGGTGTAATTATTGAAGCGAATCCTTGCTCCATCTAATCTTTTAAGTTTTAAGCAGGTGGCGTGGTGTATTGATGCATGATGCTGGAGAAGTCCAGATGGGCATCACCTTCCTGACACAGTTGTTGATAGAGTTTCTGTACCATGCTGCCGAGTACCACCGGCTGATCCACCTGTTGCGCGGCATCGACAGCCAGCCCCAAATCTTTGAGCATCAGTTGTGCGGCAAAACCGTCGGTATAACCCCGCGATGACGGCGCATTGACACAAATATCGGGCCACGGATTATAAATTTCAGAACTCCAGCAACGTCCGGTGGAACTGTTAATCACGCCAGCCAAGGCCTGTGGATCAATGCCCAGTTTGGCACCGAGTGCCATCCCTTCTGCAACCGCAGTCATGGAAATCCCCAGAATCAGGTTATTACAGATTTTTGCCACCTGTCCTGTTCCCACCGCACCACAATGCACCAGATTTTTACCCATACAGCCGAGAACCGGTTTAACGGCCTCAAAGGTGGCATCATCTGCGCCGACCATAAAGGTTAAAGTGCCATCTTTGGCACCTAAAGTACCGCCGGATACCGGTGCATCACAGACGCGAATCTGCTTGGCCTGAGCTGCTGCAGCAACCTCCTGAATGGTTTGCGGGTCAATGGTACTGCTGTCGATACATAAGCTGCCCGCTTGAAGCACCTCCAGAATACCGTGTTCACCCAAATAGACTTCACGCACATGCTTGGCTGCAGGCAACATGCTGACCACGATCTCCGCCTGCTTCGCGGCAGCTTGTGGACTGTCGCAGACCACACCGCCAGCTTCTGCAAAATGCTGTAAAGCCACTGCACTTAAGTCATAACCAAAAACCTGATGACCGGACTTGAGCAAGTTTTGCGCCATGGAGCCGCCCATGTTGCCTAAACCGATAAATGCAATCTTCATTCTGATGCTCCTTAACGCAGACTGATTGTGGTATTGACACCAGTGGTTTCCTGGTCATCTTCAAACCAGCGGCTGGTAATGGTTTTGGTCTGGGTATAGAACTGCACCGCCTGTTTGCCATAAGGACCGAGATCACCCAGTTTTGAACCGCGTGAACCGGTAAAACTGAAGAAAGGCACAGGTACAGGAATTGGAATGTTAATGCCCACCTGACCGATATCAATCTGGTTCTGGAAGGTACGTGCCGTATTGCCATTTTGGGTAAACAGTCCAACGCCATTACCAAACGGATTGGCATTAATCAGTGCAATCGCCTGTTCCAAAGTATCGACATGCATGATCGCCAGTACCGGACCAAATACTTCTTCTTTATAAATGCGCATATCGGTCGTGACCTGATTAAAAATCGTTGGTCCGACAAAATTACCCTGTTCATAGCCTGGAACCTGCACATCACGACCATCCAGCAGCATTTCAGCACCCTGTTCAACACCACTGTTAATTAAATCGATGACACGCGATTTGGCACGGGTTGAAATCACTGGTCCAACATCGGTATTCGGTTCATGCCCGGCATTTACCTTTAAGGTTTTGGTTTTATTGACCAGTTCATCGACCCAGTGCTTGGTCTCACCGACCATCACCGCCACGGAAAGTGCCATACAACGCTGTCCTGCTGCGCCAAAAGCTGCACCGACCAAGGCATTTAAGGTCTGTTCTTTATTCGCATCTGGCATCACCACCACATGGTTTTTGGCGCCCATCATCGACTGCACACGCTTGCCGTGTTGGCCTGCAAGGTTATAGACATGCGTGCCGACTGCAGTCGAACCGACAAAAGAAATCGCCTTGATATCGCGATGGGTACACAGTAGATCGACCACTTCTTTGCCGCCATGTACCACATTCAGTACGCCTGCCGGCACACCTGCCTGAATCGCCAGTTCAACCAGCATCATGGTTGATAGTGGATCCTGTTCCGAAGGCTTTAAGACAAAGGTGTTGCCGCAGACAATCGCCATCGGGAACATCCATAGTGGAATCATCGCCGGAAAGTTAAACGGGGTAATTCCTGCACAGACACCCAATGGTTGCTGCAAGGTATAGGTATCGACACCGCGTGCCACACCCTCAATATACTCGCCCATTTGTAGGGAACCGATCGAACAGGCATGCTCCACCACTTCTAAACCACGCTGGATATCACCTTCGGCATCGGCCAGGGTTTTGCCCTGTTCCGCCGTTAAGACTTGGGCGATACTTTTTAGGTTTGTACGAATCAGATCCTGCAGTTTCAGCATGATGCGCATACGGGCCTGAATTGGAGTCTGGCGCCAGTTGGAAAAGGCATTTTGTGCAGCCGCAATCGCAGCATTGACTTCTTCCGCAGTAGCAAAAGGCACTTGGCCCAAGACTTCCTGAGTGGCAGGATTAACAATATCTTGCCAATGGCTGGTTTTTGATTCGACAAATTCACCATTAATGAGGAGTTTTGCGGTGGTGAATCCGGTACTTTGCTGTGGATGAGAAATGGCGTTCATGGTCGCTCCGTGCTGGTTTGTTATTGTCGTTGTATCTGCCTTTACTGGCTTTTATTTAACGTATAATTTTTACGCTGTTTCAGCAGACTAACAAAGAACACTTTGACCACCAATAGAAATTGGTGCACGATGGTTGTGCAAATATGCACAGGAATTTAACAGGATGTTAAATAAAAAATGAAAGTGGATTGGGATCATTTACGTTTCTTTTTGGTTTTAGCGCGTGCTAAAACGCTCACCAATGCAGCACGCTTAATCGGAGTTGAACACAGTACCGTAGCGCGGCGAATTCAGGCCTTGGAAAATACTTTAGGTACGCAATTGTTTAAGCGTGAAGCGACCGGTTATGAACTGACCTCGGAAGGTCTGGCACTGGTGCCGCGTGTGGAACAGATGGAACAGTCCTTTATCCAGATTGACAAGCGCCACGACCCTTTGCAAGGTCGGGTCCGGATTGGTGCGCCAGAAGGTTTTGGTACGGCATTTTTAGCCCGTCTTTTGGCAGAATTTTCCCAGCATTATCCTTTGTTGACCATTGACCTGATTCCGGTGCCGAAGGCGATTAAACTTTCACATCGTGAAGCCGATATTGTGATCGCGATTGACCGGCCCAAATCTGGGCCCTATATCATTACTCGTTTGTCTAATTACTGTTTAAAGCTATATGGCAGCCAGCATTATTTACAGCAAAATCCGAAAATTAAAAAACTGGAAGACCTCAAACAGCATCGTTTTGTCGATTATATTGATGATCTGGTCTATAGCACTGCACTCTATTCGCTAGAGCGTCTTCCCTTGCAGGTCAGTGCCTGTTTTCGCAGTAACAGTATTCTGGCGCAGGAAATTGCGGTTCGTGCAGGGGCCGGACTGGCCATTTTGCCGAAATTTCTGGTCAATGATAAAAGCGAACTGAAAGAGGTTTTGGGCGATCAGGTCAGTTTTACCCATACTTTCTGGATGCTGACGCTGGTCGATCTGCAACATGAACCAAAAATAAAACTGGTCTGGGATTTCTTGCGTAAACAAGCTGATCTTCAGCAAGACCTGTTAATGGGCAGATGAGTATTGAACATACTGTTCACTTTGCAAGGCTATGCACCTTAGTTAAATCAACTGAAACAACAACGTATCGATACAGCAAATGAACGTATCACAACACTTCTGAAGTCCGTGACTTGTTAAATTAACAGTCGATCATTCGCGATGTTTAACGAGCTACAGGAAAATAATATGAAAATCTTGATGGTACTGACTTCACATGACCAGCTGGGCGATACCGGCAAAAAAACCGGCTTCTGGCTGGAAGAACTGGCTGCACCTTATTACACCTTTGTCGATGCAGGTGCAGAGGTAGTTTTGGCTTCTCCTGCAGGTGGTCAGCCACCGCTAGATCCAAAAAGTAATGAGCCGGATGCGCAAACCGAAACTACCAAACGCTTTGAAGCAGATGAAGTGGCCATGCAGGCTCTTGCTAATACACATAAGTTGAGTGAAGTCTTAAATCAGGATTTTGATGCCGTGTTCTATCCGGGTGGTCACGGTCCATTATGGGATCTAGCCAAAGACCAGAATTCTATTTCTTTAATTGAGCAGACTTTACAGGCAGATAAACCTGTTGCGCTGGTCTGTCATGCACCGGGTGTACTTCGTGAAGTCAAAGATGCCGAAGGCCGTTCTATTGTAGAAGGCAAGACAGTCACCGGCTTTACTAATACCGAAGAAAACGGCGTAGGCCTAACCGATATTGTGCCATTTTTAGTGGAAGACATGCTGAAAGAAAAAGGCGGGAAATATTCCAAAGCTGAGGATTGGCAGGTGCATGTACAGCAAGATGGTTTACTGATTACCGGGCAAAATCCGGCCTCTTCTGCTGCAACCGCAGAAGCTTTATTAAAATTATTAAAATAGAAGTTAATCTAAAATTCGTATTAATCTTTTAGATCGCTTCTTTTTGAATAAGAAAAACCCTGAATGATGCAAGATTATTCAGGGTTTAATTTATCTATTTATTCCCAGATTTAGTTCGCTTCAACTGCCGTTGAGGCAATATGCTGAGCCAGTAATTCTCTGAGTTTAAATTTCTGGATTTTTCCCGATGGCGTCATCGGAATATCCTCCCAGATTTCCAGGCGTTCCGGAAGATACTGCATAGCCAGATTATGAGTTTTCAGGAAATTTACCAGCTCATTAAAACTTAACGGCTTTGTCTGATCTTTCAGCTTGATGATTGCACAGGAACGCTCGCCCATTCGCTCATCTGCATAAGCCACTAAAGCTACTGTGGCGATATTCGGATGCTTATAAAGTAGTGATTCAATTTCCGCGACCGGAATATTTTCTCCGCCACGGATAATTACATCTTTCTTGCGGCCGCAGATCCGGATATAGCCCCGCTCGTCCTGATAGGCAATATCGCCAGTATCAAACCAGCCTTCGGCATCCGTATCATTCAAATGTGGACGTTTTAAATAACCGCCAAAATTTGAACAGGTGCGGATCATCAAACGCCCGGATTCATTCACGGCTTTGGTCTGACCTTTTTTATCCACGATCTTGATTTCCACACCTGGCAAAGCGATGCCATCGGTATTGAAAGAGTGTTCATCCTCATCTTCAGGTCGGGTCAGCGTCACTGCACCACATTCGGTCATACCCCAAGCGGATATGACTTTAACGCCCAGAATTTCCCGGGCTTTTTGTACCAATGGCCCCGGAATGGGTGCACCAGCACACAGGAAAATTTTTAGTGAATCAACCTTGTCATGCTGTTCCGCCACGGTATTGGACAGGTCATTCAGGAATGGGGTCGAGGCCATGGTGAAATTCACCTGATGCTGATGAATTAGATCCACTGCTTTGGCTACATCCCAGCTTGGAAACATGGGACAACTTGCAAGCTGATTTCTTTGATTTTTATGGTCAGGCCTTAAATAAGCTGGCTTTTGATGATGTGGTTACCCTAATTCATCTGCTCAATAAAGTAAATGATGGTTTAAAAAGTATTCATCTGCATAAAGAAACGGATCAGGAATAAACAAATAGAAATATAGCTTTAATTGAAGAATATAAAAAAGAGCCTGAATTCAGGCTCTTTTTTATAAATTGAAATTATGCCTTTTGTGGATCGTATTGACGGTCTTTAATGAATATCCCGGACACTGCGCCACACAAGAAATAGGCACCCCCCATAATCAGGAAGCCTAAGCCAATTGAACCACCGCTGGCTGCCGCGCCAATAATTGCAGGGGCAAACATGGCGCCGATACGACCTGCATTATAAGCACCGCCTACCGCAGTACCACGAATCGAGGTGGCGAAGCTTTCTGTCATATAAGTAGCATTAATCGCATATGGAATGCCGTATAGGAATCCAAAGAATATCAGCAGATAGGCAATATTATCCGGGGTGTTGAACAGCACAATTACCGGTAGGAAAATTGCCGTACCAATCGCGCCAAACGAGAAAACGGCGCGTCGACCTAAACGGTCTGCAGCAAAGCCGGCCAGAACTTTACCAAAAATCATGGCGACATAAGTCCCGATCATATAACCCGCCATTGATTTAAAGTTCATGTGTAATTCAGATTCTAGATAAGCAGGCATCCAGTTATTTACACCGTAATAGCCAAACTGCAGGAACCCAGCCGTAAAAATCCATAAAATAAACATCTTGCGATTCGCAGGATCTGCAAAGATTTCTTTGACGGTACTTTTCTTAACAGGCTGTTTGATGGTTTTTTCAGCGGGTGCATATAAACGCAGTAATCTTGCACGCTGCCACGATTCTGGTTCAGGAACCAGTTTCTGGATAAAAATCGCCATGACGGATGGGATAATCGCGACAAAAAACAGTGTACGCCAGCCATATTCAGGAATAATCCAACCTGCCAATACAGTAGCTACGATATAGCCGACCGTCCAACCTGCCTGTAAGGTACCTAAAATTGTAGTCCGGTATTTGGTTGGTACATATTCAGCCATCAGGGTACTAGCTGCAATATATAAAGACCCGATCCCAAATGCAGACAGAAAACGTAGTACGGCGAACTGTTCATAATTTTGGGTAAAGCCCAAGGCTGCAGTTAATACTGAAAAGATCAGAATTGAAATAACGACTGTACGTACCCGACCTAAACGGTCGCAGGCCCAGCCACCAATAAAACCTCCAATCGCCATACCCGCCAGTGTAAAACTACCCAAGGTACCGGCTTGTAGATTGCTTAAACCAAATTCTGCTTTCAGGCTGTTTAAGCTGAAGGATAGCAGTAGCATGTCCGCGCCATCGACCAAGAGTGCCAAAAAGGCAAATACAAAGGCAATCTGCTGGGTTCGTTTGGTAGTGGATTTTATCTTTGCGAGTTCTCTTTCTAAAACTTGTTCTCTTACTAATTCCGTCATATTTAAATCTCTATTCCTATCCTTAGGTTTTTTTTCATTCTGATCTTGTGTATGCACACTTCTGTATGCATGCGCTTTAGGCGCGATCCGTTTTTCAAAGCACAGTACTTACTCCTGTTCTTGTAGTCTCATTCCCGAGACTTTTCCCTCTCCTGTTATTTTTGAATCGTATTTATTCTCGTCATCAGGCTAAAGAAGTTAGGATGATTTTTCAATCATTTTAGATGTTTTATTTTGTTAGACGAAATTAAGTATCATAAAGTTGATTGTTTTTCCATTTTCCTATAGCTTTAAAGCGACTATTAAAACGACATGCAATCTAAATAACATCGAACAAGGAGCGTAACGATGGGTGCTTTAACAGGCTTTCGTGTACTGGATTTAAGCCGGATTTTGGCTGGTCCTTGGTGTAGCCAGATTTTGGCTGACCTGGGTGCAGAAGTGATTAAAATTGAAAAGCCTGATCATGGAGATGACACACGCATCTGGGGACCACCTTGGCTTAAAAATAATCAGCAGGAAGATACCCATGAATCGGCTTACTATCTTTCAGCCAATCGTGGTAAGTATTCGGTTGCCGTAGATTTATCCACCCCGGAAGGTCAAAGCATTATCAAGAAACTCGCAGAACAGAGTGATGTAGTGATTGAGAACTATAAAGCGGGTTCGTTGAAAAGATATGGTCTGGACTATGAAAGTCTGAGCCAGATAAATCCGCGTCTGGTGTACTGTTCCATTACTGGCTTTGGTCAAAATGGTCCGCGTGCGCAAGAGCCAGGTTATGACTTCATTGTTCAGGGTATGGGCGGCATGATGAGTGTTACGGGGGAACGTGATGACCTTCCAGGAGGTGGCCCGCAAAAAGCAGGTCTGGCCTTTGCCGATCTGACCACCGGCTTATATGCCGCAATTGCCATTCAGGCGGCTTTGTTGTCCCGTGAGAAAACCGGTGAAGGTCAGTATATTGATATGGCGCTGTTAGATACCCAGGTTGCTTCCCTCTCTGTTCTGGCCATGAATTATCTCACCTCAGGCAAAGTCCCCGGTCGCTTCGGAAATGCACATGCCAATATTGTGCCCTATCAGGTGTTTAAAGCCCAGGAAGGTGAATTTATTATCGCCTGTGGTAACGATCTGCAATTCCAAGCTTTGTGTCAGGCCGTTGGTTTGGCTAAGGTGGGAGAAGATCCTCGTTTCTTGAAAAATTCAGGACGTGTTACACATCGTGAAGAACTGACTACAGTTCTACAGGCTCATTTCTATACTCGACCGGCAAAAACCTGGGTGGATCTGATTCATGCGGTTAAAGTACCGGTAGGAATGATTAATGACCTGAAACAGACTTTGCAAGAAGAACAGGTATTGGCACGTGATATGGTGATTAAAATGCCGCATACCTTACGTGAAGATTACACTTCAATCGGTTCACCAATTAAACTCTCCAAGACACCAGTAGAATATAAAAAGGCCCCACCTTGTCTGGGTGAAGATACCGATGCCATTTTGAGTCAATATTTAAGTTCTGCTGAAATGGAAGAACTGAAAAGCAAAAAAGTCATCCAGCAGCGATAAGCTTGCAAGCAATAAAAAAGGAATCTTTCGATTCCTTTTTTATTTTAAATCTAATGGACTAGATCATTCCTTAACAGGTTTTGGCGCTCGGCTGAACAGTACGAGGCAGCTCGCGACGCAGAATTTTTCCTACTGCAGACTTTGGTAATCCAGCCACAAACTCAATGTATTTGGGCAATTTATAACTGGTCAGTTGCTGCTTCAGATAAGTCATGACTTCATCTTGGGTCAGAGTTTCATCCTGTTTCACAATAAATGCCTTGGGTACCTGTCCAGACTTTTCATCATCAATACCAATCACTGCACATTCCAGTATTTTAGGATGTTTGGACAGCACGCCTTCCAGCTCATTGGGATAAACATTAAATCCGGAGACCAGAATCATGTCTTTTTTGCGGTCCAGAATGGTGATATAGCCTTGTTCGTCCATACAACCGATATCACCTGTCAGGAAGAATCCATCTTTGGTAAATACCTGTGCTGTTGCTTCGGGTTGCTGCCAGTATCCTTTCATTACCTGTGGACCACGTATGGCGATTTCTCCAGCCTGATTAAGCTCTACAGGTTTTCCTTCATCATTCAGAATTAGAATTTCAGTTCCTGCCAATGGCAAGCCAATCGTGCCACTAAATCGCCGGCTTAAAGGCGGGTTAAAAGTTGCAGTCGGTGAGGTTTCAGAAAGTCCATAGCCTTCATAAATCTGGCAGCCTGTGACCTCATGCCATAACTCTGCCGTATTTTTTAAAATCGATGCTCCCCCGCCGGTTGTGGTTTTAAGGCTTGAATGATCCAGTTCACGAAAATGTGAATGATGCGCCAAGGCATTAAACATGGTATTCACCCCGGGGAAAACAGTGGGTGGATGTTTCTGGTATTGATCCGCCAAAGCATCCAAATCTCTCGGATTTGGAATCAGCACATTGGCGAAACCTCGGCTCAGACCATAACTGAACAGGCAGATGGTAAATCCATAAATATGATACAGTGGCAAGGCACAGAAAACATATTCATTTTCAGTGGCATAACGGTCACCAAAATGGCTGATAAATACGGTACTGTTTTGGGCAATATTAAATAGAATATTACGGTGACTCAGTTCAGCACCTTTAGAAATACCTGTGGTACCTCCCGTGTATTGCAGAATGACCGTATCTTCCTGATACTGTACAGGCGGTTCAAAATCAATAATCTCTACCTGATTTATTGACTGCCTAAAGTCAGAAAATTGTTTATCCTGATATTGTGCTGCCTGACTATAAATAGTACTTGGCTGCTCTTGAATAAAATCCAGCGGATGCGTTGAAATGACATATTTGAGTTGAGGACATTCATCTAGTGCTGTTAATTGCTCCAAAGTCTGTCCCAAGATAATCAAGGCTTCTGTACCTGAATCCTGTAGCTGATGATAGAGCTCGCGCTGGGTGTACATGGGGTTGACATTGACCAGCACATAACCCGCACGAATAATGGCAAAGGTCGCAATTGGATACTGAATAATATTGGGTAACATCACCGCAATACGGCTGCCAGCAGTCAGCCCAAGACTCTGTAAATAGCTTGCCAGTTTCTGGCTATAGACATCGATATCGTGATAGCTGAATTTACGATCCAGATAGATAAATGCAGTTTTATCCTGAAATTTCAGCAGATTCTCAGCAATTGTCGTGCTCAGGGTTTTCTCAGGATCTGGCCGGGTAAACTCCGGATTGATATTCCACTTTTTATATTCTTCCATCCATAGTTGACTGCTCATGACTATACTCCTGTCCTGGATTTACATTTATTTGTATTATTTAAACCATAAGATTTTGATTTTAATTACATATTTTTAAACCACTTTCTGCTGTCTCGATTCAACATACTGATAGTGATAACCGCTACGAATAAAATGCTGATTTTTATCCCTAAATGAATGGGCATAATCCGGCCAGACCAAAGTCAGCTGGCGACTGACCGGGTCCAGATACCAGCTTTTACAGCTTTCCGATAACCAGACACTACCTTGCGAAAGCTGCTGTAGATCCTGCATATAGCTATTTTCAGCCTCTTGATCTGCTTCAAAGACCTGAATCTGTTCCTGCTCAAAAAACTGCAAGGCATCCAGTACCAGATCAAACTGGGTTTCCAGAAAATAAAGCGCTGAATTATGCCCACTGCCTGTATTTGGCCCATTCAGAATGAACAGGTTTGGAAAGTTGTGTACGGTCGTTGACTGATAACCCTGCATACCGCTGGACCATTGCTGTTCCAGACTTAAACCCTGTTTACCGACTACCTTTGCGGCATAGGGTGGACGCGCTGCTTCAAATCCGGTGGCAAATACGATGATATCTGAAAAAAATCTATTTCCAGCCTGACTTAATACACCGTCTTTCGTAACTTCTGCCAATGCTGAGTCTTCAAGTGTGACATGCGGTTTTAAAAAGGTTGGATAATAATCATTAGAAAGTAATAAGCGCTTACAACCAGGTTCATAATTCGGCGTAAGTTTGCGCTGTAATTCAGGATCTGAAATCTGATGTTTTAAGAATTGCAGGCAGTTTTTCTTGACCCGCTCAATCTGGCTTTTCAGATTACGGCGCTGGGCAAAATTGTATTCATTACCCCAAAACAAGGAATGTCTTAAGGTTGACATACTGTCCGGATCTTTGCGGAAAAGCTGTTTTTCTGATTCAGAATAAGGTCGGTCTGGTCGGGGCAAAATATATGGCGCACTACGTTGCAAGACGGTCAGGCTTTTGGCTGTTTTGGAAATTTCCGGCACAAGCTGGATGGCAGAAGCACCAGAACCCACCACAACGACATGTTGATTTTCCAGATTCAGCTCGTGGTTCCAGCGCGCGGAATGCATCACTTGGCCTTCAAATTCTTCCAGCCCCGGAATTTTCGGGAGATGCTCATCTGCCAGATGCCCGGTTGCGGTAATTAAAATCTCAGCCTGATACAGACCTTTAGAGGTGTGAATTTCCCAGATGCGTTCTGTTGTATTCCAGCTGGTTTTTTCCAGTTGGGTATGAAAATCGATATGTGGCCGGATATTTTCCTGATCACAGCATTGAATTAAATAGCGCTGAATTTCTGCCCCTTGCGGAAAGACCCGAGACCAGTCCGGATTTTTAATAAAAGAGAAAGAATATAAATGGGACGGTACATCACAGGCGACCCCGGGATAGGTATTGTCACGCCATGTTCCACCCACTTCTGCTGCCCGTTCTATGATTTTAAAATCGTGAATACCCTGCTGTTTAAGGCGGATTGCCATGCCCAAACCGCCAAAACCGCTGCCTACAATCAGAATCTTGCTGCGCTGTCCTTGAGCTTGCATTATTTATCTCCTTTAAGGCATATAAGGCTGGATTTTTTGATTCGCCGGATATTGTTCTGGATGCTGGCTAAACTGATTGATCAGTTGCACTACTTCTGCTGGCGCTTCAATATGGATTGCATGTCCTGAAGAAATTTCGATATAGCGACTGTTCAAAATTGAAGCAAAGAGTAGTTTTGCTTGTGCTAGAGGCACCATACGGTCTTCACGACAAGCCATGATCAAGGTCTCCGCAGAGATTTCTGGCAAGATTGCAGTGATATCAATGCGATAATTCAGTTCACGCTGTTTGGCTGCATCTTGGGAAGGTTTGACAAAGCGTGCCAGATCCAGCACCTGCTGTTCGCTTCGTGCAGACAGATAATCATCGCTATACAGGCAATAATTGACAAAATGAGGCAAGGCCGCAGATTGTTCAGTAAATAATTGCTGCCAAATGACAGTACGTAGTTGTTGCACCGAGCTGGTTTTGGCCCAACCGGCTAACAGGATCAAACGCGCTACGCGCTGTTTTAAACTGGCTGCCACTTGTGCAGCAATCACGGCACCGAGTGAATAGCCTACCACTGTAATGATTTCATCTTTTGCAACTGCATGCTGAATCAATGCTTCAACCTGTTGGCTAAAATCAGTCACCTTTAGATCAGCTTTATTCGGGGTATGCAAATCAATGGATAAAACCCGCTGATGAATACCCAGCATCGGAAGAATATAGCTGAAATGCTTGTCGGTATTTCCACCGGTGCCATGAATCAAAATAATAGTCGGAAATGCAGAACGCTGTCCGACTTCATGAAAATTAAGCTGCAGATCAGCATAAGGACACTGTCGAGTAATCATGTCTAAATCCATATAGACTCCTGATCTTGTTGTTTTATGGTTTATTCAATATCCGAGAATAAATCTCAATATTTGAATTGGGTGAGGATGCAAAAATTATTAAAAAAGACCCACGACACGAGTATCGTGGGTCAAAAGGTTTAATCGAATTTGAACTCTTCAGGTTCAAGTAAAAACAGGCTTTCACCGCCCGCCTGAATATTGGCAAAGTGGGTTGAAGTTCTTGGCAAAATACGCGCAAAGAAGAATTGTGCAGTTTTGATCTTGGCTGCATAGAACGGATCAGTATTGCCTTCTTCAATTTTCTGCTGCGCAGTAATTGCCATTTTCAGCCACAAATAAGCGGACACGACATAACCAGAGAAATATAGGTAGTCAACTGATGCTGCCCCAATTTCATTGGCAGACTGTTGAGCCTGCTCCTGAATGGTTCTGGTTAATTTCAGCCATTGTTCAGTCAACTGGCTGACTTGTGCAACTTGCTGGCTAAACTGGACATGTTGCTGGTGTTCTTTCACATAAGCTTGGATTTCATCGGTTAATGCGGTCAGCAGACCCAGTTTTGAGCCCAGCACTTTACGCGCCAGTAAATCGATAGACTGAATTTCAGTAGTTCCTTCATAGAGGCTGGCAATACGTGCATCACGGGCAATCTGTTCCATGCCATGTTCAGCAATATAACCGTGACCACCGAAAACCTGCATACCATGTTTAGCCGCTTCTATGCCGGTTTCAGTCATTAATGCTTTGGCAATTGGGGTTAATAATGCCAGACGGTCTTCAGCTGCTTTCTTTTCTTCAGGGCTGTCAGTAGCTTCAGCGATATCGGCATAGGTCGCCAGATAATATGCAAGTGCACGTGAACCTTCTGCAAACACCTTTTGAGTCAGCAGCATGTTACGTACTGCGGGATGCACGATAATCGGATCTGCAGGCTGGCCTGGCGCTTTCGCACCTTCAAGTGAACGCATCGCCAGACGGTCTTTGGCATAAGCCAATGCTCCCTGATAAGAAGATTCTGCTGCTGCCAAGCCTTGAATGGCTGTACCGATACGTGCCGAGTTCATAAAGGTAAACATGCAGTTCAGGCCGCGATTTTCAGGCCCAATCAGGAAACCTTTGGCATTATCAAAATTCAGCACACAGGTCGCATTGCCGTGAATGCCCATCTTGTGTTCAATGGCGCTACACACCACACCATTACGGGAAGCCACATTACCTGCTTCATCCAGATTGTATTTCGGCACAATAAACAGCGAAATACCTTTGGTTCCCGCAGGTGCATCTGGCAAACGTGCCAGTACGATATGCACGATATTTTCAGCCAGGTCATGTTCACCGGCTGAGATAAAGATTTTCTCACCACTGATGCTGTAACTGCCGTCTTCATTTGGCACTGCTTTGGTACGGATTAAACCTAGGTCAGAACCGGCATGAGATTCAGTCAAGCACATGGTTCCCGTCCAGCGACCTGCAATTAAAGGTACCAGGAATTTCTGTTTCTGTTCATCGCTACCGTGGTGCTCTAAAGTACGCATGGCACCATGGGACAGGCCTGGGTACATGCCCCAAGACCAGTTGGTTGCAGTAATAATTTCAGAAATAGCAATCCGGTATAAAGTTGGGAAGCCCTGACCGCCATATTGTTCATCACCGGTTAAAGAGGTAAAGCCGAGTTCTACATATTTGTCATAAGCTGCTTTAAACCCATCTGGAGTAGTTACGATGCCATCCTGCAAACGGCAACCCTGCTGGTCGCCTGTCGCATTAATCGGTAGAAGTTCGTTTTGGCAAAAGTCCGCAGCGACTTCCAGATATTGCTCCATAATATCCATAGAAACCTTGTCTGCGAATTTTGCATAGCCCTGATATTTCTGTTCAACGTTTAACAGGTCTTTCAGGACAAACTTCATGTCTTTTAATGGCGCAATATAATTTCTCATCGTAATTCCCTTGTATGAGTTCTAATTTGTATATTTATGACAATTAATTTCATAATACGAAATTATGTTTTAAATCCACTATAATATAATTTAAAGAATAAAATCTAGTCATTCGATGAAATTTCCCATTTAAAAATAAAAAATCTTCAGGATGAAAAAAAGCCATTCATGACGGAATGGCTTTTTTGTTTGATCGTCAATGAAATGGTTCAACGAGCCAAGAAATGAGTCAGACGTTGATGAATAATTTGCTCTGCATCTTGCATGATATTTTCGATCAGCGCCTGACAAGTCGGAATGTCATGAATCAATCCCATCACTTGACCTGCAGTCAGAACTCCCGCATCCACATCGCCATTTTCTAAAGCGAGCTTGCCTTTTAAACCGCTGACATAGGGACGAATCTGTTCAAATTGCAGATTTGGATCTTCACTCATTTTAACGACTAGATCAGATACTGCATTTTTGGCAACACGGGCGGTATTTCGGAACTGTCGATACAAAAGATGTGTCGCCCTTTCATCATTATCGACATAGAACTGTTTGATGTTTGGATGGATCGGGGCTTCCTGAGTGGCACAAAAGCGTGTACCCATATTGATGCCTTCGGCACCCAAAGCCAAAGCTGCGACCAGACCACGGCCATCAGCAAAACCGCCACTGGCCACAATCGGCACAGTAAGCTGATCCGCAGCGGCAGGAATTAAAATCAGGCCAGGAATATCGTCTTCACCCGGATGGCCCGCACATTCAAAACCATCAATCGAAATAACATCTGCGCCAATTCTTTGTGCTGAAAGCGCATGACGGACGGAAGTACATTTATGAATGACAATAATGCCGTGTTGCTTAAACGCCTCAATATGTTCATGAGGCTTGTTGCCTGCTGTTTCTACGATCTTGATACCGCTTTCAATGATTGCCTGTCGGTATTCTGCATATGGCGGCGGATTCACAGCGGGCAATAAAGTCAGATTGACTGCAAAAGGCTGATCGGTCATTTCTCGGCAGCGTGCAATTTCCTTGACCAGGGCTTCAGGCGTCGGTTGAGTCAATGCCGTTAATGTTCCCAAGCCACCTGCATTAGATACGGCACTGGCCATTTCTGCGGTACCGACCCACATCATGCCGCCCTGAATAATTGGATAGCGAATGCCTAAAAGCTCGGTAATACGGGTCTTAATTTTCATAAATGCTCTCCTTAGCATCCGGTAAATTGTGCAGGGCGTTTTTCGACAAAAGCCTGGACACCTTCTTTATAGTCCTGACTGCTCAGAGCCAGATATTGCAGGTTTTGTTCCAGCTCCAGTTGCTGGTCTATGTTATTTTCAGCACTGCGTTGCAAGGCCTGTTTGGTTAAAGCCAGCGCATAAGTCGGCTGTTGAGATAATCGCTGTGCAATGTCGTCGATATAAGCATCAAATTCTGTATCTGGAAGCATTTTCCAGATCATGCCCATTTCGGCGGCCTCTTTGGCATGCACCGGTTCGCCCAGAAAAGTGAGTGCCATGGCACGTGCATAACCGATTAAACGTGGCAACATCCAGGTGCCACCGGCATCAGGAATCAAGCCAATTTTAGAAAAAGCCTGAATAAATCGGGCACTTTCCTTGGCAATGACCAGATCACAGGCCAGTGCGATATTGGCACCTGCACCGGCAGCCACACCATTCACTGCTGCAATCACCGGTTTGGGACTCTGGCGGATCAGGTTAATCAAGGGATTATAGTATTTGGCCAGCGAGCCTTGCGGTGGCAAAGGCACATTGCCGAGCTGTCCAGCACGTTCTTTTAAATCCTGTCCTGCTGAAAACGCCCGGCCATTACCGCGAATCACAATCACCCGAATATCCGGATCTTTATTCCAGTTTTTCAGCACCTGCTGCACTTCCTCATGCATTTGCCGGTTAAAACTGTTGAGTGAATCCGGGCGGTTAAAGCTTAAGGTCGCGACGCCTTGCTGAACCTGAGTTTGAATCGTTTCCCACATCATTAATTTCCTTATTTTTTGCCTGTATCCCTACACTTAATAGCCCTTATTGACATCTACCTGATGGCACAAATCCAGCCCGAGATTTAAGCGTCGGTCATTTTCCAGAATCTGTTCCACCACCACAGACATAGGCGCATGTGAGGCGACATGTGGCGTTACCACAATTTTTTCGTGCTGCCAGAATGGATGGTCCGCAGGTAACGGCTCCTGCTCAAAGACATCGACAATTGCACCACGCAGATGACCAGAATCCAGCGCATCCATTAAATCCTGCTCGATTAAATGCTGGCCACGCCCGACATGAATCAAAGCTGACTGTTCAGGCAGTTGCTGAAATAATTCAGCAGAAAGAATCCCAGTATTCTCTTCGGTAAGTGGTAGCAGGTTAATCAGAATCTGACTTTGAGCCAAGAATTCGGAAAGCTGTTCTTGCCCTACATAACTTTTAACTTGATTAATGTCTTTTGGGGAATTCGACCAACCAGAGACTTGATAGCCCATGTCTGCGAAACGTTCAGCTACATATCCGCCCATATGCCCCAGTCCCATAATCCCGATCTGAATATGATGGCTATAGCTTTGGCGATACTGCTTCCACAGTTGCTGCTTTTGCTGCTGGATCATGCGGTCAAAATAACGCTGAAAATACAGCACGCCCCAAAGCAGATAATCAAACATGCCTTTTTGATGATGCGGATCCAGTACCCGGCAAACGGCTTGATCCGGGCGTACAGCATTTAAGTTTAAATGTTCTACCCCAGCAGCAATCGAATGAATCAGGCCAAGGTTTGGCAGCTTCTGCACTTTTTCCAGATCTGGAAACCAGGCAGCAACTGTGGTTGCCTGTTCAGCTTCCGGACTGTCTACTGTACAGAAACTGCCAGCAGGCGCATATTTTTGAAAAGACTTGACCAGAATGGCTTCAATATTTGGTACAGAACTGGATATCACAATCATGATGCATACTCCGTATATTGATGCTCAATCAAAGACAAAGCGGCCTGCCAGGCACGCTGTAATATCGGTTCAATGAGAGGACTGGCGAACTGCTTGGCTGTTTTAATTCGGACTTCTTCTGCTGGATAATGCAATTCAGCACCGCCACTTAAGGCCTTGACCTGTGCCTGACAGGCGCGTTCCAGGAAATAGATTTCATGAAAAGCCCGTGCAATAGTCTCTCCAGCCGTTAATAGGCCATGATTACGTAAAATCATGGCACGATGACTGCCTAAGTCCTGAATTAAGCGTTCTTGTTCATCAGTTGAAAGCGCAACGCCTTCATATTCGTGATAGGCCACATGCTGATAAAATTTCATGGCGTGCTGGGAAATTGGGAGAAGCCCGTGTTTCTGTGCAGAAACTGCTATGCCATCTGCGGTATGCGTATGAATGACACAGTTCAGATGAGGATGTGCTTCATGAATCGCAGAGTGAATCACGAAACCAGCCATATTCACTGGCTTGTCCTGTTCATAGCTTTCTACCACTTGCCCTTCATGATTAATCTTGACCAGCGTTGAGGCACACATTTTTTCAAAAGCGATACCATACTGATTAATCAGAAAACAGTCAGGCTGATCAGGGACTCTTAAACTGATGTGAGTATCAATCAGGTCCGTCATCCGGTAATGCGCGATAATGCGATAAAGCGCTGCGAGTTCACAACGTGCCTGCCATTCAGCATCTGTGACGAGATTTTTTATTGTCATCGTTCCATCCTGGAAAAATATAGCATTTCGATCACTATCTGTTATATCATAATTCTAGAAAAACAGAATATTATTTCATAAAGCGAAATAAATCATTACAAGGAGTGGATATGCCCACATCACAATTAAACGGACTTGAATATCTCACCGCAATTAAAAATGGGGAAATTCCCAGTTCAGCCATGAGTGAAATTATTCCCATGCGTCTAACCTCGGTGCGCGAAAACTATGTGGAATATGAGGTGCGTCCTGATCAGCGCCATTACAATTTACAGGGTGGAATTCATGGCGGCTTTTGTGCAACGGTTTTAGATAGTGCCACTGGCGCTGCCGTGCATACGACAGTAGATGCAGGTGTTAGTTTCTCGACCATTGACCTGAATGTCAAAATGCTGAAAGCGATGAAAAGCGGCGAAACCTATACAGCTATTGGTGAAGTCATCCGGATTGGGCGTAATGTACTGACCTCAGAAGGCCGAATTATCGATAAAGAAGGTAAAGTTTATGCCTTTGGGTCGGCAACATTATTAGTCACTGGTCGTAAGTAATCATTACACTGATGTAATCAATCCCTGTATGTGCAGGGATTTTTTTATTTTTAAAAAAATCCCAATAAAAAATGCCATGCATATCATATATACATGGCATTAAGGCGATTACTTAAGCTGTTATGCAGCTTCAGGGTTTTCAATCACCATCGCCAAGCCTTGCCCCAGACCGATACACAGACTGATCACGGCATATTTTTTACCGGTACGCTGTAACTGACGTGCAACGGTTAAAGCCAAACGCGCACCCGAACAGCCCAGTGGATGACCAATGGCAATCGCACCACCATTTGGATTGACACGCGGATCATCCAAAGCGACATCCAGACCTTTCAGGCAAGATAATACCTGACTGGCAAAGGCTTCATTAATCTCGATGACATCCATATCGTCTAGCGTCAAACCAGCACGTTGTACTGCCTTTTTAATCGCTTCAATTGGGCCTGCACCCATGATGCGTGGCTCAATGCCAGCGGCTGCAGAAGACAGGATACGAGCCAAAGGTTTTAATCCATACTGTTCCTGAACTTTTTCACTGCCGATAATCAGTGCTGCAGCGCCGTCATTGATTCCTGATGCATTACCCGCTGTTACTATACCACCTTCAAATAGCGGTTTTAACTTGGATAATGCTTCAAATGTTGAAGATGCACGTGGATGCTCATCCTCGGTAATTTGTTTAGGCGGCAATTTTCGTCCTTGAGAAACTTCAATCGGGGTAATTTCACCTTCAAAGAAACCTGCTTCTTTCGCTGCCTGATATTTTGCCTGTGATGCAGCAGCAAAGATATCAGCCTGTTCACGGCTAATACCGAATTCTTCAGCCACGTTATCACCTGTTTCAGGCATACTGTGCGCGCCAAACTGATCCGTGAATTTACGGTTCGGGAAACGGGTACCAATCGTGGTGTCATAAATTTTGGCGTCACGTGAATAAGCACTTTCTGCTTTGCCCATCACAAAAGGCGCGCGGGTCATACTTTCTACGCCACCAGCAATGTACAACTCGCCTTCGCCTGCAGTGATGGCACGTGCCGAATCAATCACAGCACCGAGACCTGATGCACATAAGCGGTTTACCGTCTGACCTGGAACTGTTACCGGCATACCTGCTAACAATGCTGCAAAACGTGCCACATTACGGCTGTCTTCACCGGCCTGGTTGGTGCTACCAAAGATTACATCTTCTACATCTGCTGCCGGGATACCGGTTTTTTCCAGCAGGTTTTTAATGACTGTTGCTGCCAGATCATCTGGACGTACGCTTGCCAGACTGCCTGCATGGCGACCGATTGGCGAACGTAAACCATCATAAATATATGCATTTAACATGAGTGTTATTCCTTTAACTTTCTAATTAATGTGTTGTATGAACAAGTGGTAGACCAAGCTGAACGCGGCGACGCAACCAAGGACTTGGACGGTAACGCTGGTCACGGGTAATCGCAGTCATACGATCCAGAATTTTTAGAATTTTTTCAGCTCCCAGCACATCCCCCCATTCAATTGGACCATATGGATAGCCAAGGCCTAATTTCACCGCGATGTTGATATCTTCCACCGTTGCAACGCCTTGCTGGGCAATATCACAGCCGAGATTCACAATCATTGCCAAAGCACGTTGAGCCACAAAGCCGACGCTTTCCTGAATTACACTGGCGGTCACACCATCCAGATTGAAAATCGATTGGGCTGCTTTTACCAGCTCAGGTTGGGTGACAAAAGTTGGCATCAAGGTACGGTGTTTGTTCAGACCATATAGCAGATCGATACACACCACTTGCTGAGGTGCCAGCTGATAACGGACAGCGGCTGAAGTTGCATCTTCACCATAAGTGGCAATCAGGATTAAAGCCTCTGCTGAAGGTGTCTCAGTTTGCTCAATCTGGATATTGAACTGCTGCAGATATTGCTCAAGTGCCTGACGGTCTTCGTCATATTCGGTGCCTAGCCAGACTGATGGATATTGACTTAACTTTTCAACCAATGCTGGAGCAACATCACCTTCTTTGCTACCCGAAGTGTAATCATAGAAACCTTTACCGGTTTTACGACCTAACTGCTTGGCAATAAAACGCTGACGGGTAATCACGCTTGGACGGTAACGTGCTTCTTCATAATACTGATGATAAATCGATTCACTCACCGGGTGCGAGACATCCATACCGGTCAGATCACCTAATTCAAACGGCCCCATTTTGAAACCGATTCCGTCACGGTAGATCCTGTCAATATCATAAAATGGTGTGACATTTTCATTCAGAATTGCATAGGCTTCGCTACCAAAGGCACGGCCGGCATGGTTAATAATAAACCCTGGCGTATCTTTTGCTTTGACCGGACGATGCCCCATTTTAATCGAGAGCTGGGTTAATGCTTCAATAATGTCAGCACGGGTATTAAAGCCTTCAATCACTTCGACCACTTTCATGAGTGGTACCGGATTAAAGAAGTGATAACCGGCAACACGTTCTGGCTGCTCACAGTTGGCAGCGATTGCACTGATCGACAATGAAGAGGTATTGGATGCCAGAATCGCTTCTGGTTTTATCATTCCTTCCAGTTGCTGCATCAGTTTTTGCTTGATTTCCAGATTCTCAATAATCGCCTCAACAATCAGATCACAATCTTTCAAATCTTCTAATTGCTGTGCGATTGATAAATGGGCAATATCTTCAGCTGCTTTTTCGTGGCTGAATTTACCTTTATCTGCCAAGGTATTTAATGTTTTGGCCAGTTTGTCCTGTGCCTCTTCAGCTGCCCCTTCTTTGGCATCAAACAGTATCACGTCATGACCAGACTGAATCGCAATCTGGGCAATACCTGCACCCATCGTGCCTACGCCAATAATTCCGATTTTCTGAATTTGAATGCTCATGCCTATCGTCCCTGATAATTCGGTTTACGTTTTTCGATAAAGGCCTGCATACCTTCTTTTTGATCTTCGGATGAGAACAGCATCTGGAAAGACTTACGTTCCAGGGTAAGTCCGGCATTAAGCGGCACATCTTCAGCCAGTAAAGCCACTTCCTTGATTTGTTCAAGCGCAATTGGCGGCATTTTTGCCAGACCTTCAGCCATCTTGATTGCTGTTGCAAGGGTTTCGCTGTCTTCCGTTACTTGAGACACTAGGCCAATCTGATAAGCTTCCGGCGCTGGTATCAGACAACCCGTCATGATGATACGCATCGCATGGAATTTACCCACGGCACGGAATAATCGCTGGGTACCACCGGCACCCGGCATGACACCCACTTTCACTTCAGGCTGACCAAACTGGGCGCTTTTCCCGGCAATAATAATATCTGCATGCATCGCCAGTTCACAGCCACCACCAAGTGCATAACCGTTTACAGCTGCAATCACCGGTTTTGAACACTGTGCAATCGCCTGCCAGTAACGTTCAGTCCGGCGCTGCATCATTTGAATGGTTTCTGCATTGGCCAGTTCTTTAAGATCGGCACCTGCTGCGAAATCTGTTTCACCACCGGTAAGAATAATGGCACGTACATTTTCATCGTCATTCAGTTGCAAAAAAACCGCCGCAAGTTTCTGGCGAACTTCTGTATTCAGGGCATTTTTCGCTTCTGGTCGATGAATTTTAACCATCGCTACATGTGCTGAAACTTGTTCTACTTGAACGACCTGTTCCATTAAAATCTCCATTTATTTTGTATAGCGAAATTTTATTTTATATAAAACTAAGGTTTCTCAAGCTATAAATCAAGGATTTTTAACTCCAGAATTCAAAAAAGTTATTTTTTACTAAAAATAGAGTAAAAACTCTTGTTTAGATGGTTATTTTATGATTAATTGATTTCGCAATACGGAATTAAATATTTTAAATGCAATCTGATTATCCATTTAAATGAATAATCACCATAAGGCAGAACTTAAAATTAATTTACGAAATCAAATTTTCCAGCAATGAGATGATTTTGATTTAGCGTAATAAAGTGAAAAATCGAATGTAGCCTGATAATAAATACAGCGGCTGTAGCGTTCAGGAGCAAGTCTGTTAAATCAGGAAAACTATGTTTCCGTGAGGAAGAAAAATGGATTTAGCGGTAGCAGAGGAAATGCTACTTTTAATATATAGAGGATATAAGAATGACAAGCGATACCATCGTAACAGGAGACAATAAAACCGATGTCTCCTCCACGGATACCATCAAACAGGCGCCAAAACGTCTATGGATGACGGCTTTTGTCTTTGCTTTTCTGATTTTGCTCTGTGACGGTGCAGATATCGGGATTCTGGCTTTCAGCCTGACCAGTCTGAAAGCTGAATGGGGACTAACTTCTGTACAGGCGGGTGCTTTAGGAAGTTATTCTCTTTTGGGTATGGGGATAGGAGGTTTTATTGGTGGATGGGCATGCGACAAATTTGGACGTGTCCGCGTCATTGTACTGGCCACCATCGCCTTCTCGATCTTGTCAGCCTACTCAGGTTTTGCTCAGTCTTATACTGAATTTGCAATTTTACGTACTCTTTCTTGCTTGGGTTTAGGCTGTTTATATATTGCCTGTAATACCCTGATGTCAGAATACGTACCGACCAAATACCGTACTACTGTACTGGCAACATTGATGACTGGTTTCACTTTAGGTTCATTGGTGATTACCATGATTTCAGGCTGGATTATTCCTGAGTTCGGCTGGCGTATGCTGTACTGGATCACAATTGCTCCATTAGCTTTGGGTATCCTGATGCACTTTATGGTGCCAGAGCCAGAATCATGGAAACGTGTCCGTGAAATGAAAAGAACTGGTCAGATTGTGGATAATGATACCAAAAAAGGCAATCCATATATCACCATTCTTAAAGACAAAACCCATGGCAGAATGTTTATCTTATGGTCATTCAGCTCTGGTTTCTTGCTATTCGGTTATTTCGGTGTAAGTAACTGGCTGCCAAGTTATCTTGAAGCTGAATTAGGCATCAAATTTAAAGAAATGGCCCTGTATATGGTGGGTACGTTTGTCACCATGATTTTTGCCAAAATTATTGCAGGTTATGTTGCTGATAAAATTGGCCGCCGTATTGTATTTGCTTTCGGCACCATGGGAACGGCTCTGTTTATCCCTGTCGTGGTGTATATGCATAATGCCGATAACATTGGCGTACTGATGCTAATCTTCGGCTTCCTGTACGGTATTCCATATGCCATCAATGCAACCTATCTAACCGAAAGTTTCCCGACTGGTGTTCGTGGTACAGCGGTGGGTGGTGCATTCAATATTGGTCGTATCGGTGCAATCTTCGCTCCAATTACGATTGGTTATCTTGCGATGCATGGTTCGATTGGTACAGGTCTGTTGGTAATGGGTGCAGCATACTTCCTATGCGGTTTGATTCCTGCCCTGTTTATTAAAGACCGTTTATACGATCCGCAAAAAGCAGAATAAACCCCACTTCGGAAGGCAGGTCAAATCGCTGCCTTCCTCTTTCTCCAAATATTGACCATACGTATAGAAAGGTTTCCTTTCATTCAGAATTAAAAGTTTCTTCAGGGATTAAGAAATGAAAAAATTAGTTTTAGCAACATTATGCAGTATTGCTTCTGCACAGGCATTTTCAGCAGAAGCTTCTGAAGACCGGATGCAGTTTTTAGAATCACAGTTAAAGCAAATCCAGGCAGAACTAGAACAACAAAAAGCAGAGCAACTCGCGCTAAAGACCCAGCAGGAAGAAGCCAAAGCGCAAGACTCTAAAACCCTGAGTTCAATGGTTGACAATGTCGATGTTTATGGTTTGATCCGCTTTGATGGTGCAGTCGATTTCAAAAGTACTACTGAAGCCCGTGGCCGTACCATTAACCAGATTAATAAAGTACCTTTTACTGAACCGGATTCTGTACGTTCCGATTTTACTGCGGCTGCCAGCCGAATTGGTTTTCTAGCCAAAGATCTAGGTGGAAACCCGAATGTTTCTGCTCGTTTAGAAGCCGACTTCTGGACCAACAATGGTAAAGGCGATGGTGGATTACGTATCCGTCATGCACATTTAAAATATTATAACTGGACATTTGGTCAGGCCTGGTCATTGATGTCTACACCAGAGATTAGCACTGAAGCTGTCGATTACAGCTTGTTCCTGGGTGGATCAGTCTTACGTACCCCTCAGGTGAGCTATGCTTTCAAACTTGATCCGGAAAATACCTGGAATGTCGGTCTGGAATATATGGCCGGTGGCGATCGTTCTTCTGCCTTACCTGCTTTAACCACTAAATATGTTCATCAATCAGGCCCTCTTCATTTATTAGCTCAAGGCTTTGTCAATCAAAAGCAAGCGCAAACAGATACAGGTGATATCGAGAAAGTTGGCTGGGGTGTGGGCATTGGTGGACGTTACCGTTTAGATGATCAAAACTCGATTCAAGGTAACTATTTCCATATGGTCGGTGATCAGCGTATTGCAGCTTTCTTAACTCAAGGATCAACAACTGATGGCGCTACCTGGGGTGGCGATTATTCAGTCGATCCAATTAATAATGAACTTTTGCTCAATGAGTTCAATAGTATAAATATTGGCTTCACACATAAATTTACGCCGAAACTACGGAGTAGTATTAATGCCAGCATTGTTGATTTTGATGATTCCAGCGACTATGCACGCGCGAATCCTGAAACCAATAAACGTTTAACGGACTACGTGGCCAATGTGATCTATTCTCCTGTTCCAAAGATTAATCTGGGTGCAGAATATCATCATGGCAAACGTGAAACCTTTGACAACAAGGAAGCAGATATTTCACGTATCAACTTCTCTGCTAACTATAGTTTTTAAAGCCTCAGGAGACAAGGATGTCAGCCCAAGGGCAAATTTCACGCCGTTTCATGTTCATGATGGCAATGACCTGCGCACTCTGCGCAGGTTGTAACTATTTTAACCAGCCCCTGATTTATTCTATTGCAGAGGATCTGCAAATCAGTGTGGCTCAGTCTGGCTGGACTGTAGTACTGACCCAGATTGGCTATGCCACCGGATTATTTTTGTTTGTCCCTCTGGGTGATTTGTTTGAAAAACGGCTGTATATCTGTAGTTTGATGTTGTGTACCGGACTGGCGCTTATTGGGCTTTCAGCCAGTACCAATCTACATATGTTGTATGGCTTTACTCTACTCGCCTCTTTTTGTTCGATCACCACCCAGATTCTGATTCCTTTTGCCGCCAGCCTGTCGCAACGTGATAAAAGTGCCGAAGTCGTTGGCCTGCTCATGAGTGGTGTTCTGGTCGGCATTCTGTTTGCCCGTACCGTGGCAGGACTGATTTCTACTTTATGGTCCTGGCATGCGGTATACCTATTTAGTGGTTGTGCAATTCTTCTGCTAAGTCTGGCCATGTGGTTCCAGTTGCCGAGTGCCAAGAGCCAGTTACAGATGAATATATTGCAAATTTATCGCTCACTATTTACCTTTGCCCGAACAGAACCCATGTTGATCAGGCGTAGTATGATCGGCGGCTTGGGCTTTGGCATGCTGAGTATTATCTTTACTACCATGACTTTTATTCTGGCTGAAGCACCTTATCATTTTAACGATTTCCAGATTGGCCTCATGGGCATTGTGGGAGTGGTCGGCATCTGGTCCTCTCAGTGGACCGGTAAAATGATTGGCAGGCATCGGGAAAAATGGATTGCGCACCTAGCCACATGTGGACTGATTCTGGCCTGGATTCCCTTATTCTTTGCCCAAAATTATTTATGGATTTATATCCTGGGCTTGATTCTGGCTTATTTCGGAATTTCCTGTTTGCATGTCCTGAACCAGAATCTGGTCTATCGAATTTCAATGCAGGCTCGCTCGCGGATTAATGCCATCTATATGACCTGTTATTTTTCAGGTGCTGGTCTGGGAGCATTTTTATCGCTGCATTTATGGAAAAGCTATGGCTGGTCTGCCTGTGTCATTTTAGGTTTTATTTTTGCCGTGTTGATCTTTGTGATTAACTATTATGATTTAAACCAAGAAAGAAATTTAGCCAATATTCAGCCTGAGCCTTAGATACTGTTAAAAACCTTTGGGGGTTAAAAAGCTTATTTTTTTATCCCGCTTTCTGTACCAAGTGCAAATTCTAAAGATGATACGCTCATAAAATAGGAAAATTCTTTAGACCTGTTTATCATTGTCTTTCTATCTGAAAAGCGGTTGAAAATATTGATATCTTAACTTTTTAGAGTTAATTCAATTTACTATTTTCCATTGCGAGATAAACAGGCTTCAATTCAGTTAAAGGCGCAGGTTTTGCATAAAAGAAGCCTTGTAGCAGATCACAACCCTGTTGATAGAGCAAACTGGCCTGACTTAAAGTTTCGACCCCTTCCGCGACAACTTCCAAATCCAGCTGATGTGCCAAGTGAATAATCGATTGCACAATTGCAGCATCCTGACCATCGAGGGTCAGTTCTTCAATAAAACTACGGTCTAACTTGATTTGATTAATCGGCAAGCGACGCAGATAACTGAGACTCGAATAACCTGTACCAAAATCATCAATGGCAACCTGTACACCTAAAGCACGTACTGCTTTCAAAATTTCTATCGTTCGATCTGCACCATTAATGATGACACCTTCCGTAATTTCAATTTTAAGTAATTCCGGCGGTAATTGACTGAGTTCAAGCGCATGTTCAAGTACCTGCAAAAAGCCTGCTCTACGGAATTGCAAAGGAGAAATATTCACCGATACCGTGATCTGGCTATTGTGTGTCTTGTTCCACTCGGCAATATCTAAACAGGCCTTTTCCAATACCCATTGACCTACACTAATAATCTGCCCGGTTCTTTCTGCAAGCGGAATAAAAATCGCTGGGGAAATATAACCCTGCTGCGGATGGCACCAGCGGATTAAAGCTTCTACACCTGTCACCAGTCCAGTTTCAGGATGAACCAGCGGCTGATAGAACAGGTCAAAATTTTCCTGATTGATCGCTTCCATGAGTTCCAGACGCAGATTGGTATAGTCTATTTCTGCGACAGGCTGCATTTTGTTTTTTTCATACCACTGCCACATATTACGACCTTGTCTTTTGGCTTCCTGCATCGCCAAAACAGACTGATAAATCAATTCAGAAGAATGGTGGATCGAACTGTCATCTGCCACGATACCAATACTGGCACTTAAATGTATTTTGTACTGATCAACAATAAACAGCATGGAAAGAAGATCAAGAATTTCTCCGGCGATCGCCTCGACTTCAGTGTGCTCATCTGTCCCTGAGAGCAGCAAAATAAATTCATCTTCAGCGAAGCGGCATAGCACATTATTACCTTGAAGAAATTTTTGCAGCCGCTCGCCCACAATTTTGAGAATCTGGTCACCGACCAGATGACCTAAGCTGTCATTAATATTTTTAAAGTCATCCAGATCTATATAGAGCAAGACTAAAGGTTGGGAGCTATCGTGCCGTGCTTCAAAAATATTTTCCAGAATCTGTTTGAATGCATACTGGTTCGGTAAACCGGTTAAATGGTCATGGGTATGCTGATGCTGAATATATTCTTCGTGAATACGTTGCTGGGTAATATCTTCCTGAATCCCCAAAAAATGGGTGCAGGTTCCTGTCTGGTCAAAAATAGGACCTATAGTTAAACGATTCCAGAACCAGCTGCCATCTTTACAGTAACTTTTTATAGTTACCTGAATTTCTTTTTGTTCTTTAACTGCTTGCTTGAGTAATGCAATCTGATCCGGATCAGTATCTGGACCCTGTAAGAAAAAGCAGCTTTGCCCTAGTACTTCTGCTGCCGTATAACCGGTGAGCTTTAGAAAAGCTGGATTCACATACACCATTAGCCTTTCTTCAGAGACATCGGTAATAAAAAGACTATTCGGACTAGCCTCTACCCCACGTTTTAATAATCGTAGAGACTCCTTGTTTTCACGCGATACAGTAATATCTCGGGCAATGCCAATAATACCGGTGACTTTCTGATTTTGAATAATCGGTAAATTGGTCAGATCCAGCCATAAGATATCGCCTGCAACATTATAAATTGGAAGTTCATAATGTTGAGATTTACCTTGCGCCGCTTCTGAAAATGAAACGTTAGCAAGTTCATGGAATTCGGGCGGTATGAAGGCACAATAGTGCTGACCATGAATTTGCGCTTTAGAAAAACCAGTAATTTCTTCGCAAGCAATATTGGTATTAAGCACATGTCCCTGCAGGTCAAGTTCAAAAATGATATCTGGATGATAGGTATAAAATGAGCTGTATTTTTCATTAAGCTCATGTCTTTTTTGACGTTCCTGATCAAGCTCAATTGCCAGAGCAACTAATTTTGCCGCTTGCTGTAAAAGCTGAATATGATGCTCAGTCGGTATTTTTGGTGTTCGATAATAAGTGGCAAACGTTCCGTACAAAATATCTGAAGCATTAATAATCGGCATAGACCAGCAGCTAGACAATTTTTCTGCATTTACCAAAGCACGGTAAGACTGCCAGTTTGGGTCTTTCATTAAATTCGGACTAATGACCAACTGACGTAAGAAAGCAGCTACGCCACACGATCCTTGATTTGGCCCAATTTTCAAATCTTGAATAGCATTACAGTACTCTTTTGAAAAGTGCTGTTTGCCACTTATAACATTTAAAGTTTGGGTGTCATCCTGATAGAGCATAATGGTGACAAGCGCATCTGGAATGCGCGATTCAAGCCACTGGCTAATGACATCGAGGATAGGCTTAAGTTCAGTATGGCGACCAATCAGATTAAAAATATGAAAAATTTCTTGATCATCACAATTATTATTCATTCAGACTATCACCTTCCTTAGCTTGTTAACATTTTAGACTTATTATTAAAATAATCATTAGCAAAAGTTTGTATTTATATCTTTAAAATACGGAAATATGGTCAATATTACGTGTATTTGATAATAATTCTAAAATTTAAAAATCACAGCCGAAGCTGTGATCTAAAACTATACTTTTACTCAATCAGAATATTACGGACTTATTTTTAGGCTGCTTGTTGACGACAGTCCACTAATTTACAGCCTGTCTGCTGTTGTAATTCTTCAAAGCTTAAGCCATCCACTATTTCAATAACCTGAGCTTGTCGGTCTTTTAATTCAATCACACACAAATCAGTATAAATACGGTTGACACAATGTTTACCTGTTAGAGGATAAGTCAGTTCTTCAACAATTTTTGCCTCACCGTTTTTGGTCACATGTTCCATGCAAACATAGACACAGCGAGCACCCACTGCCAGATCCATCGCACCGCCTACAGCAGGTACAGCATCAGCATTACCGGTATGCCAGTTCGCCAGATCACCATTAATAGCGACCTGAAAAGCCCCCATGATACAGATATCCAGATGCCCGCCTCGCATGATATCGAAAGAGTCGGCAGAATTCATAAAACTGCCACCTTGCAACATGCTTACGAGTTCTTTACCGGCGTTAATCAGGTCATCATCTGCCTGTTCGGGATCACTCAATGCAGCAAAACCTAAAACGCCATTTTCCGAGTGCAGAATTACTCCTTGTTCAGGTTTTAAATAACCAGCTACGCGTGTCGGCAAACCAATACCCAAATTTACAAAAGAGCCAGTTGGAATGTCTTGTGCAACTTTGGCCACAATCTGTTCACGTGTACGTTTTTGAATATTCATTATTTAATATCTCCAACTTTGACCACATGCTGTACAAAAATCCCTGGCGTTACAATGATCTCTGGATCAAGCTCCCCCAGTTCCACAACTTGATGGACTTGTGCAATGGTGGTTTTTGCTGCTTTGGCCATGATTGGACCAAAATTCCGTGCTGCCTTACGGTAGGTTAAGTTGCCCCAACGGTCTGCCTGATTGGCATACACCAAGGCATAATCTGCATGAATCGGATATTCCAACACATAATCTTTTCCATTGATATTACGGGTTTCTTTACCCTCAGCTATTTTGGTACCAAAACCGGTTGGAGTAAAAACAGCTCCTAAGCCTGCACCGGCTGCCTGAATACGGCAGGCCAGATTGCCTTGTGGCACCAGTTCCAGCTCAACTTTTCCGGCTTTATACAGATCTTCAAAGACGGTTGAGTTATTGGCCCGTGGAAATGAACAGATCATTTTTTTAACCAGTCCAGACAACAGCAGATTGGTTAGACCACGATCTCCAGAAGCTGCATTGTTGTTAATAATGGTTAAGTCTCTAGGACCAAAGTCAATTAATGCTTCGATTAATTCTACCGGCTGACCTGCCAGGCCAAAACCACTGGTCATAATGTGTGCACCATCAGGAATTTGCTTAAGTACCGTCTCGATATCCTGCGTGATTTTATTCATCATATTGCTTCCTAGCATGTTCTATCTATATTACGAGTGCAGATTAATCTGCCTTTTGTGGATCAAATAAGCGGTCTTTAATAAAGAAAGCGGGTATCAGGCCGCAAAGAAAATAGGCAATGCCCATAATCAGTAAGCCGGTACCAATTGAGCCTCCTTGAGCAAAATAGCCAATCGTAAGAGGTGCAAACACCGCACCCAGTCGGCCCACGTTATATGCACCACCTACTGCTGTTCCACGTACTTTGGTGGAGAAGCTTTCTGTCATGTAAGTCGCATTAATACCGTATGGAATACCATAGAGAAAACCGAAAAATAACATCAGCCAGAGAATGTTATCTGGCGTATTACCAAAGACAATCACAGGGATAAAAATCGCAGTACCCATGGTACCGAAAGCAAATACCGCACGGCGGCCAATCCGGTCAGCGATAAAACCGGCAATGACTTTGGTACACATCATGATCAGGAAAGTCCCGATCATATACATGGTCATTTCTTTAAACTTGATTCCCAGATCAGTCTCTAAATACGCCGGTAGCCAGTTGCTGACTCCATAATATCCAAACTGTAAAAATGCGGTACTGAAGGACCAGAGGATAAACATGCGACGGCTAAGTGCATCTTCAAAAATCATTTTAAAAGTATTTTTTGGTTTTTCCTGCAGAATACCACTGGCTTTTGCATCCAGGCGTGCTTTACGCGCATCTAACCAGGCTTTCGGCTCAGGCACCAAGAAGTACATCGCGAAGGCCAGTACAATTGGAATAATGGCAATATAATAGAGGTATCGCCAGCCAAATTCAGGCAATAGCCATCCAGCCAGAACAGTTGCGACCACCGAGCCTAAAGTCCAGCCAGTCATAAGCGTTGCCAATACTGTAGAGCGATATTTGGTGGGTACATACTCTGCCATGAGTGTGTTACAGGCAATATATAGAGCACCTAGTCCAATCGCAGACGTAAAGCGCAGCCATTTGAACTGATCATAACTTTCTACGAATCCTAACCAGAAGGTTAATGAAGAAAATAATGCAATGGCAATGACGATCACACGAACCCGGCCAAAACGGTCACAAGCCCAGCCACCAAAAAAACCGCCGATAGCCATGCCTGCAAGCGTCCAGCTCCCTAAGGCACCGGCCTGCATATTACTTAATGAAAACTCTTGTTTCAGACTGGTCAGACTGTAGGCTAATAACGCAATATCAGCACCATCAACCAATAATGCTAAAAATGAGAAAATAAAGGCCAGAATCCAGACTCTTTGCTTGGGTTCGTTTCCACCTTCCACTGGGTGTTGTTGTGAGTTGATCGTATCCATAATGCTCTTTCTACTTTTCGGCACTCCTGTGCCTTTTTAAAACGCATATTTCACTTAATTATTTAGGTGAAATATAGAATATTCGCTGATCATTACCACGCTTTAGCAAGGTGGTATAAAATGATTTTTAAAGTTCTTGATAAATTTTCTCTGCAGAAATCACGTAGCAATACATTGAATGATGTGATTAAGCACAATTCTTAAACCCGTAAAACAATCTAGCCAGCAATGCTGGCTAGAAGTTGATGTCAGGTTTAGTTGCAAAAGGCTGCAATTCCGGTTTGTGCACGACCTAAAATCAGGGCATGTACATCATGGGTACCTTCATAGGTATTTACCACTTCCAGATTAACCAGATGACGGGCTACACCGAATTCATCGCTAATGCCATTTCCACCCATCATGTCACGGGCCAAACGGGCAATATCCAGTGCCTTGCCGCAGTTGTTGCGCTTGATCAGTGATGTACCTTCAACTGAAGCAATGCCTTCATCCTTCATGCGGCCAAAACGTAAAGCCACCTGCAAACCGAGTGCAATTTCAGTTTGCATATCTGCCAGTTTCTTCTGGATCAGCTGATTCGCAGCGAGTGGTCGACCAAACTGTTTACGGTCCATGGTGTATTGATGTGCGGTATGCCAGCAGAATTCTGCAGCTCCCATGGCACCCCATGCAATCCCGTAACGCGCACTGTTCAAGCAGGTAAAAGGCCCTTTTAAACCACGCACTTCCGGAAATGCATTTTCTTCCGGAACAAAGACGTTATCCATCACAATTTCACCGGTGATTGAGGCACGTAAACCCACTTTACCGTGAATCGCTGGAGCAGAAAGCCCTTCCCAGCCTTTTTCTAAAATAAAGCCACGAATGTCACCGACATTACCTTCGGCAGAAACTTCTTTGGCCCAAACTACAAATACATCGGCAATCGGACTATTGGTAATCCACATTTTTGCGCCAGTTAAACGGTAACCACCCTCGACTTTTTTAGCACGGCTAATCATGCTGCCCGGATCCGAACCATGATCCGGCTCGGTCAAGCCGAAGCAACCAATATATTCACCGGTTGCTAATTTTGGTAAATACTTCTGCTTTTGCTCTTCAGAACCAAATTCATTAATGGGTACCATCACCAGAGAGCTTTGTACGCTGGCCATTGAGCGATAACCTGAATCGACACGTTCAACTTCACGGGCAATCAGACCATAACTGACATAATTTAAACCTGCACCACCGTACTGTTCAGGAATAGTTGGGCCTAGCAGACCAAGTTCACCCATCTCACGGAAAATAGCCGGATCGGTTTTTTCATGGCGGAACTGTTCCAGTACACGCGGCATCAGTTTGTCTTGACAGTACGCTGCCGCTGCATCGCGGATCATACGCTCTTCTGACGTCAGTTGCTGTTCGATTAAAAACGGGTCTTGCCAATCAAATCTAATTTTTGTCGTCATTTTAATATTTCCTTATTTTAAAATTATGAGATTAGGCGGTTGCTTGTTTAATCATTTCACGCGCAATAATAATTTGCTGGATTTGTGTGGTTCCTTCATATAAACGGAACAGACGCACATCACGGTAGAAACGTTCAATTGAATATTCACTGATATAACCCGCTCCACCATGAATCTGCAAACAGCGATCAGCTACTCGACCACACATTTCAGTTGCAAACATTTTGGCACAAGAGGCTTCAGTCGTAACATTTTGGCCAGCATCACGCAGACGTGCAGCATCCAGCACCATACATTTGGCTGCATAAATCTCGGCTTTGGAGTCTGCCAACATACCTTGAATTAGCTGGAAATTCGCAATGGGCTGACCAAACTGTTTGCGTTCCACTGCATAGTTAAGTGCGTCTTCTAGCATGCGCTCAGCCATGCCGACGCTATAACCGGCAATGTGCAGACGGCCCTTATCCAGAACGCGCATTGCTGTTTTAAAGCCGATCCCTTCTACACCGCCAATCAGCTGATCTTTATGTACTTTACAGTTATCAAAAATTACATCACAGGTATAGGAACCATGTTGGCCCATTTTTTTGTCAATTTTCCCTAGGCTTAAACCAGGTGTACCTGCTTCGACTAGAAATGCTGAAATACCGCTCGCACCTTTAATCTCTTGATTGGTACGTGCCATCACGGTAAATGTCGTGGCACGTGGTGCATTGGTGATGAAGCGTTTAGTTCCGTTTAAAATATAATAATCGCCGTCTTTGACTGCACTGGTTTTTAAAGCAGCAGCGTCTGACCCGGAATCCGGTTCGGTCAAACAGAATGACCCGATAATTTCGCCCGTGGCATAACGCGGTAAATATTTTTGTTTTTGTTCTTCTGTACCGTCGATAATGATGCCACTTGAGCCAATGCCGTTGTTAGTACCAATTAAAGAGCGGAAGGCAGCTGATGTATGACCTAATTCCATCGCGACCAGAATTTCTTCTTCCATGGTAATGCCTAAACCACCATATTCTTCAGGAATCGTCAGGCCAAACAAGCCCAGCTCTTTCATCTGTTCCACAATATGTTCAGGAATGGCGTTGTTCTCTTCTACTTCATGCTCAAGAGGCACCAGTTCATTTTTTACAAAATCGCGAATCGTTGACAGAAGTTGGTCTAGCATTTCCGGATCACGAATCATATGAATCTCCATGGATATAATTTAGGTAAATTCCTTTACCCTTATTTTTGTTTCGTATTACGAAATAAATAATCATATAAAATCATTTTGAGCAAGTGAAATTATTAAAAATTTTATATTTTAACTAAAAAATGAAATTTTTCTGGTATTCCAGTTGATTTGTGTTTAATATTTAATTTCACGATACGAAATATTTTGATGAGTGATTATTCTATTTATCAGTTTTTTTTGAATAGATAATTAAACCTTTTTCTTGCTGTAATATTTATCGATCACTGACTCTTTCGGAGAAATCGAAACTTTTTAAATATATTGGCTACGTGTTAAACCTAAAAAACTAGATGATTTTATATTGTCTTCAAAGTTGGGTAACAGGATTCTTTTCGACCACAAATAATTTCGGCACTTTTTCCTATATTTTATCTTTTGTAGAAGTGTTTTATTTTGTATCGTGAAATTATGTTGCTATCATATTCATTAATTTAACTTTAATTGCCCTGACCATGACAAAAAATAAAACTGGTGAAATTCCCAACTTTGATGAAATCCGTTTAGATCCGATTTCACATATTCATAGAGAAAATAATCCTCAATTTATTGCGTCTATTGCGCGTGGATTGGAAATCTTACGTTGCTTTTCAGCGACCAATCAATTGCTTGGCAATCAGGAAATTGCACAATTAACCAACTTACCCAAGCCAACTGTGGCCCGTATTACCAGCACCCTGGTTTCTTTAGGTTATTTAAAACAACTACCGAATACCACGAAATATCTGTTGGATGTTGGGGTATTGGCTTTAGGCTATGCAGCTTTGAGTAATATTTCTGCACGTACTCAGGCCTATCCATTTATGGAAGAAATGTCACGCTATTCCCAAGCCCCTGTGGCAATGGCTACCCGTGACCGTCTCAGCATGATTTATCTGGAAGTAGTACATACAGAATCGACACTGACTATGCGCCGCCCTGTCGGTTCGACTTTACCGATTCATAGTAGTGCCATGGGACGTGCCTGTCTGGCAGCGATGGATGTAAAGGAACGCGAATATTTATTTGACGCGATCAAGAAAAGAAACGAAGATCAATGGCCAACCATCAAGCGTAATCTGGAACGTGCAATCCGTGATTATCAGGATTATGGCTATTGTCTGTCTTTAGGTGACTGGGCAAAAGATGTGAATTCCGTGGCAGTTCCGTTGGTTCACCCCAAACATGGGATATTAACGTTTAACTGTGGTGCCCCAAGTTATCTGTTAAATCAGGAAAAACTGGAAAATGAAATTGGACCGCGTCTGATTCACATGGTGAATAATATTGCAATGAATCTCAATAACATATAAAAAATTAATTATCAGAGCGACATTAAGTCGCTCTTTTTATTGAATACCCAATCTACACATCTTCTTCCTTTATCCAGAATTCTCAGCAAACCTTTTTAATGCTGCGAAATAGATAAGATTTAAAAAAGATAAAGTCCTATTTCAAATAAAAAGATCAAAAATAAGCTTCATAACCGATTTAGATAATGCTATAAATATCGTATAGCGAAATTGAATTTTATATTATGGAAGATATAACAAGAGAATCGATGGAGTTTGACGTCGTCATCGTAGGCGCAGGCCCTGCGGGTCTTTCTGCTGCGATCAAAATCCGTCAACTTGCAATTGAAAACAACTTAAACGATTTGTCCGTTTGTGTCGTAGAAAAAGGCTCCGAAGTCGGTGCGCATATTCTGTCTGGTGCTGTGCTTGAACCGCGTGCCATGAACGAGCTGTTCCCGGACTGGAAAGAACAGGGTGCCCCGCTGAATGTCCCGGTGACTGAAGATAAAACCTTCTTCCTGCTGTCAGATGAAAAATCACAGGAAGCACCGCACTGGATGGTGCCTAAAACCATGCATAACGATGGCAACTATGTCATTTCACTGGGCAATGTGGTGCGCTGGTTAGGCCAGAAAGCGGAAGAACTGGAAGTGTCGATCTTTCCGGGCTTTGCCGCGTCTGAAATTCTGTATCATGCCGATGGCACAGTCAAAGGCATCCAGACCGGTGACATGGGCATTGGTAAAGATGGCGAACCGACGCATAACTTTACCCCGGGTTATGAACTGCATGCCAAATACACGTTATTTGCTGAAGGTTGCCGCGGTCACTTAGGTAAGCGTTTAATCCAGAAGTTCAACCTGGACAAGGACGCTGATCCGCAACACTACGGTATCGGCATTAAAGAGTTGTGGGAAATCGATCCTGCCAAGCACAAACCGGGTCTGGTGATGCATGGTGCCGGTTGGCCACTTTCTGAAACCGGTTCTTCAGGTGGCTGGTGGTTGTACCATGCCGATAACAACCAGGTGACCTTGGGCATGATCGTGGATCTGTCTTACACCAACCCGCATATGTATCCATTCATGGAAATGCAGCGCTGGAAAACCCATCCGCTGATCAAGCCGTATCTGGAAGGCGGTAAGCGTATTTCTTATGGTGCCCGTGCTGTGACCAAAGGTGGTTTTAACTCACTACCAAAATTCACCTTCCCGGGCGGCTCTTTAATTGGTGATGATGCAGGCTTCCTGAACTTTGCCAAGATCAAAGGCTCACATACGGCGATGAAATCCGGCATGCTCTGCGGTGAAGCGGTGTTTGAAGCGATAGCTGCCGGTGTAGAAAAAGGCGGTGATCTGGCGGTGGCACGTGTAGTGGAAGGCGAAGATTTCTTTGTCAAAGAACTGACTGCTTATACCGACAAGTTCAACCATAGCTGGCTAAAAGAAGAGTTATACAACTCGCGTAACTTTGGCCCGGCCATGCACAAGTTCGGTCAATGGATCGGTGGTGCATTCAACTTTATCGACCAGAACGTATTTAAAGTGCCTTTTACCTTGCATGATCTGGTTCAAGACCATGCTGCGCTAAAAACCCAGGCAGCTGAAAGCTTCAAGCCAAACTATCCAAAACCGGATGGCAAGCTGACCTTTGACCGTCTGTCTTCAGTGTTTGTCTCGAATACGGTCCATGAAGAAAACCAGCCAGCGCATTTAAAACTCACCGATGCCTCTATTCCGGTGGAAGTCAACCTGCCGACATGGGACGAGCCTGCACAGCGTTACTGCCCGGCGGGAGTCTATGAAATTATGGAAAATAATGGCGGTTCCAAGCGTTTCCAGATCAATGCAGCCAACTGTGTGCACTGCAAGACCTGTGACATCAAGGATCCGTCACAGAACATCACCTGGGTGACACCGGAAGGTGGTGGTGGTCCGAATTACCCGAATATGTAAGGTAATTCCTGTGAAGGAGAAAAATACATTTATTTCTCACATTCACATACCCAATCTTGAAGCAGTTAGTATTAACACTTCACTTTAATTTTTTAGGTAATCCCAGTTCCCTCGGGAGCTGGAATTAATAAGCTAGAATAGAAATAATAGAAAAGATTGCATATAGGGTCAGAGATAAAAATGGCCTATTCGAAACCGAGTAAGCCATCTTTAAGATTTAAAACAAATAACGAAAATTTTTAGTCATTCATCTATGGATTATTGCTGAGCCACAAACTTGGCACGCGCTGCATGCAATTTCTTATAGCTGTCAATCAGGCGTAAATGACGGTCCAGTCCTTCAAGCTGCATATTGGTTTCGGTCAAACCATAGAAACGAACTGTGCCTTCGATTGAACCTAGAACGGCATCCATACGGGCATCACCAAACATACGGCGGAAGTTGTGCTCATAATCATCCAGTTCCATTTCATCATCCAGAATGACTTCCAGAACGACATTCATGCACTGGTAGAACAGGCCACGTTCAACGGTATTGGTATTGAACTGCAGGAACTGCTCAACCAGATCTTTGGCTTCTTCAAATTGCTGCAAAGCCACATAAATCAGCAGTTTCAGTTCCAGAATAGTGAGTTGGCCCCATTCAGTATTTTCATCGAACTCGATACCGATCAAGGTTTTGATTTCGGTATAGTCATCCTCATCTGCTTCTTCCAGACGCTCAACCAGTGCTTCCAATTGTTCATCATCCAGACGGTGCAGATTCAGGATATCTTCACGATATAACAAAGCCTTGTTGGTATTGTCCCAAACCAGATCTTCTACCAGATAAATTTCCGAATAGCCCGGTACCAGAATACGGCAAGCTGTTGCACCTAGATGCTGATACACCGCCATATAAACTTCATGGCCCATGTCTTCCAGAATCGTGAATAATTCCTGAGCTTCGTCCGCATTCGAATTTTGACCGTTATTAGTGAAATCCCACTCGACAAAATCATAATCTGATTTCGCGCTGAAGAAACGCCAAGACACTACACCGCTCGAGTCGATGAAATGCTCGACGAAGTTATTTGGTTCAGTCACGGCATTACTGCTAAAGGTTGGTTTTGGCAGATCATTCAGACCTTCAAAACTACGGCCTTGCAATAACTCAGTCAGACTGCGTTCCAAAGCCACTTCAAAGTTTGGATGGGCACCAAATGAGGCAAATACACCGCCGGTACGTGGGTTCATCAAGGTGACACACATGACCGGGAACTGACCGCCTAAAGATGCATCTTTGACCAGAACCGGGAAGCCCTGTTCTTCTAGGCCTTTAATGCCTTCAACAATTTTTGGATATTTTGCCAGAACATGTTCAGGCACATCCGGTAGTGCCAGTTCACCTTCCAGAATTTCGCGTTTAACAGCACGCTCGAAAATTTCAGACAGACATTGTACTTGCGCTTCAGCCAAGGTATTGCCGGCACTCATCCCGTTACTTAAGTAAAGGTTTTCGATCAGATTCGACGGGAAATAAACGGTTTCACCATCAGACTGACGTACAAATGGCAATGAACAGATACCGCGAGCCTTGTTCCCCGAATTAGTATCATAAAGATGGGTACCCAATAACTCATCTTCTGGATCATAAATTTCACGGGTATGTTCATCTAAAACTTCTGCTGGCAACTCGCCATTTGGACCTGGCTGGAACCATTTTTCATCCGGATAATGCACAAATTCTGCATTGGCAATATCTTCACCCCAGAACTGGTCATTATAGAAGAAGTTACAGTTCAGACGCTCAATAAATTCACCCAAAGCAGATGCCAGCGCACTTTCTTTGGTTGAGCCCTTACCATTGGTAAAACACATTGGCGACTGCGCATCACGGATATGTAGCGACCAGACATTCGGCACGATATTACGCCAAGACGCAATTTCAATCTTCATGCCAAGGCCTGCCAGAATTGCAGACATATTGGCAATGGTTTCTTCCAGCGGAAGGTCTTTACCTGGAATAAATGTACTGTTTTCAGAAGCCAGACTTGGCATTAACAAGGCTTGAGCATCTGCATCGATACTTTCTACTTCTTCAATGACAAATTCAGGACCGGTTTGAATTACTTTTTTGACGGTACAACGGTCGATCGAACGTAAAATTCCCTGGCGGTCTTTTTCAGAAATATCAGCCGGTAGTTCCACCTGAATTTTAAAAATCTGTTTATATCGGTTTTCAGGATCAACGATATTGTTTTGAGATAGGCGGATATTGTCGGTCGGAATATCACGTGCCGCGCAATAGACTTTGACAAAATAAGCCGCACATAAAGCTGAAGATGCCAGAAAATAATCGAATGGGCCGGGTGCCGAACCATCGCCTTTATAGCGGATCGGCTGATCGGCGATTACCGTGAAGTCATCGAACTTGGCTTCCTGACGAAGATTATCGAGATAATTGACCTTAATTTCCATGTGGATACCTAAATATTCTTATGTGCCGTCACAGACAGATAAGATGCTGAATCTGAATATACAAGCCGGTTCACGGAGGAGAACTTGAATGAAAAATAGAAAATGGTCAGGTTATACCATTTGACGAAGTGTCTGGATAACGCTGCCGAGAATGGGCGCTATTATAGAATTATTTTATGAAATTGATAATATTTGTCTGAAATTCTGGCAGATTAAACCAGATCCTCAGTCTTTCCTGAGCTGCCGGAGCATGAATCAACTTCAAGTCATGGCTTATACTATTAATCAAAGTTGCAGATAAGGCAGATTTTCACCCGCCTAGTCTGAATGATTTCATAATTTTAAAAATCATAACTCAGTGCAAATACTGCAAGATTACGCTGCTTGTCATCATAGCGGTCATAACCGCCAAAGATATATTCACCTGACACACTCAACTGCGGTAAAAGCGCATAACTGAGTCCGGCAGAAGCATAACGAAAGGCAAACTGCTTTTCGGTATCGCCCAGTTCACCGCCCTCATATTTGCCTTCATCGTTAAAATAGCTTCCTGCTGCTGTAATGCTGGCATTGAGACGATCATTCAACTGATGGTTCAGGTTAAGCGTATAAAAAGTATCGCCCTGATTGGCATAAGCCACATCATACAGATAGGTCGATACGCTGGCGCCGATACTGGTTTGATCATTCAACGCACGACTTACATTTAAGCCCAACTCATTTCCAGTGGTGTTCTCACCGCCCGGATAATAATAGGTCGCATTCCATAAATCCCAGTCATAATTTTCGCTGCTATAGGTATAACCCAGCAGAAAATCATGCTCGAATTTGTCTGAACGATGTCCCGGACGCCCCTGCACTTCTGCATAAGAGTATCCAAGCGTAGATCCCCAATATCCAACATAAAAATTGCCATAAGCCAGATTCAATGCAGCCTGTACAGCAACGTCGTCATTTTCAGGTGCATTGGTCAAACCGCGGGAGACGTATTTGGAGACCACACTCAAGTTTCCGCTTGCTTCTATTTGTTTTACTTCCGCATCATCGGCATAACAGTAAAAACTTGAAACAGCAGCACAGCCAAACAGCACTGTTTGATTGAATATTTTCATAAAATATAAATGTATTAAGTAAAGCGGAGATAAAACCGAAAGCAGTCGAGGTTTTATCTCCGCTTTGGGACAAAATTGAAATTCGCTTTACTCCTGCTTTGCTAGGCGGCAGGAATAAAACCATAATTTAAGTGCGAGGCGCCTTGTAAAAAGGTGCAGATGAAGGCGCAAGAGCAGGTTTGCCACGAATATGGTCTGCCAGTTTTTCAGCGATCATAATCGTAGTTGCATTGAGGTTACCGGTAATGATCAAAGGCATAATCGAGGCGTCAATCACACGCAACCCCTGCATTTCATGTACGCGTCCATAACCATCGACAACCGCCATGTCATCCTCACCCATTTTACAGCTACATGATGGATGATACGCGGTTTCTGCATGATTACGAACAAATTCATCAATTTCAGCATCTGTTTGTAGATGTTTTCCCGGACTGATTTCTTCACCACGATAGGGATCCAATGCCGGCTGATGCATAATTTCACGGGTAATACGAATGGCATCACGGAATTCGCGCCAGTCCTGTTCAGTACTCATATAGTTGAACAGAATACTTGGATGTTCAAACGGATCTTTGGATTTCAGGCGAACCCGACCACGAGATGGTGAACGCATGGAACCGACATGAGCCTGGAAGCCGTGTTCATGAATAGCATTGGTCCCATTATAGTTAATCGCCACTGGCAGGAAGTGATACTGGATGTTTGGCCATTCAAACTCATCCGAAGAACGGATAAAGCCACCCGCTTCAAACTGGTTGCTGGCACCAATGCCTTTACCCAGGAATAACCATTCTGCGCCAATCATGGGCTGGTTATACCATTTTAATGCTGGGTATAAGCTGACCGGTTTTTTGCACTTATATTGTAAGTACATTTCCAGATGGTCTTGCAGGTTTTCACCCACACCCGGCAGGTCCTGAACCACCGGAATATCCAGACTTTTTAACAATTCAGCCGGACCTACACCAGAGCGTTGCAGGATTTGTGGAGATGCAATTGCACCTGCACATAGTAGAACTTCACGATCCGCAAAGACCTGAATCGGCTGTAAGGTATTTTGACCTTCAAAATATTCTACGCCAATCGCCTGATTGCGATTAAACAGAATTCGGTTGGTCATGGCATGGGTAATAATGGTGAGATTATCCCGGCCTTTGGCCATATCCAGATAACCACGTGCCGTACTGGAGCGACGACCTTGTGGTGTCACAGTACGATCCATTGGCCCGAAGCCTTCCTGTTGGTAGCCATTCAAGTCATCGGTACGTGGATAACCGGCTTGAACCCCAGCTTCGACCATGGCATGAAACAGCTCATTATTACCATTCTTAGGCGTTGCGACTGAAACCGGGCCTGAATCGCCATGATAGTCATTGCCGCCAATATCGCGGGTTTCAGCTTTTTTGTAATAGGGTAGACACTGCGCATAGTTCCAGTGTTCCAGACCTTTAAGGCTGGCCCACTGTTCCAGATCCATAGCATTACCACGGATATAGCACATGCCATTAATCAGTGAAGATCCGCCCAGACCTTTACCACGGCCGCATTCCATACGGCGATTGTTCATGTGGGGTTCTGGATCGGTCAGATAGGCCCAGTTATAACGGCGTCCTTGTAAAGGATAAGCTAAAGCAGCCGGCATCTGGGTTCTAAAATCCAGACGATAGTCCGGGCCACCTGCTTCCAGCAACAGGACTTTTACATCCGGATCTTCAGTTAAACGCGCTGCGAGCACATTTCCTGCCGAACCTGCACCGATAATAATATAGTCGTAATTCATCCACTCCTCCCTTATGCGCTAAATACAGATTGGAAAGGACTAAGTTCAACTTGCACTGACTTGGTCTGAGTATATTGCTGTAGCGTGACAATGCCGTTTTCGCGACCGACACCCGAATGTTTATAGCCACCAACTGGCATTTCTGCCGGTGATTCGCCCCAGGTATTAATCCAGCAAATGCCGGCTTCGATTTGATGAATAATATGATGCGCACGTGCCAGATTCGGCGTCACGACACCAGCTGCCAAACCATATTCAGTATCATTGGCACGACGAATCACTTCTTCTTCTGAGTCATAACTCAGAATACTCATGACCGGACCAAAGATTTCGTCACGGACAATCGTCATGTCGTCACGGCAATCGGTAAATACCGTTGGTAGCACATAAGCGCCTTGGGCAAACTGCTCATTTTCGGCACGGCCACCGCCACAAAGTAAACGAGCACCTTCTTTTTTGCCTTGTTCGATATAATCCAGCACTTTTTCCATATGAGAGAAGCTGGAAACTGGACCAAAATTGGTTTCAGGATCGAGTGGGTCCCCCATCCGGATATAAGGAATACGCTGCAGAATCTTTTCTTCAAATTCTGCTTTTGAGGCTAAAGGTACAAATACCCGTGTACCATTGGTACAGACCTGACCTGAACTGTAGAAGTTGGCCATCATGGCAATATCTGCTGCCAGATCCAGATCGGCATCTTCACAGATAATCAGCGGGGATTTTCCACCCAGCTCCATAGTCACTTCTTTCAGACTGGAATTCGCAGCTTGGGCCATGACTTTTTTGCCGGTCGCAACACCACCGGTAAATGAAACTTTGGCTATGTCCGGATGTGAAGTCAGATAGCCACCAATTTCACCACCACCAGTAACCACATTGAATACGCCATGTGGCACACCGGCTTCTGTATAAATTTCTGCCAGTTTTAATGCAGTTAAAGGCGTCACTTCACTGGCTTTAAAGATCATGGCATTGCCTGCTGCCAGTGCAGGTGCAGATTTCCATAAGGCAATTTGAACCGGATAATTCCATGCACCAATCCCGGCAACCACACCCAAAGGTTCACGGCGAGTATAAACAAACGAACTGCTTCTGAGCGGGATTTGCTGACCTTCTAATGCTGGCAAAATACCTGCATAGTATTCAAGTACATCTGCACCTGTCGCAATATCGACGGTGGATGTTTCACTAAATGCTTTACCACTGTCGAGACTTTCTAAACGCGCCAGCTCGTCATTACGTTCGCGAAGAATAGCGACAGCCTTGTTCAAAATACGGGAACGTTGGATCGCCGTCATTTCTGCCCAGACTTTTTGGCCTTGCTGTGCCGATTCAATAGCGCGATCGATATCATCTTGTGTACATACCTGCACGTCTGCCAGAACTTCGCCAGTTGCAGGATTAATCGTTTGAAACGTGCTATTGGACGTTGCATCGACATATTGTCCATGAATATAAGGACGTTGCAGTTTGAATGTTGTCAATGGAATTTCCTCGCAGGTGGATTATTTGAGTTGTTGCCGGATATATTCACTACACAGTTCAATCGGCAGTTCTGGGTCAATTTCGCCATTTACCAAAGCGCCTCTTAACCAGAATCCGTCAATCAATGCTGCCAGACCTTGAGCGGCTTTCTCTGCCTGGTCTTTATTTAACTTTTTCATGAATTCGTATTTAAGATTGGAATGTAAACGGTAATGATTGATCTGCTGTAAACGGTGTAATTCAGGTTGGTGCAAACTGCTAGCCCAGAACGCCAACCAGACTTTCATGGCCGCCTTATCCGTTTGTGGAGCAGCAAAATTACCACGTACGATCGCTAACAAGCGCTGCTCCGGTAAGTCATCAACCTGTATCTTTATCTGTGCAACAGATTTACCCAATTGCTGCAATAAGTAACGCATTGTGGCTTCAATCAAGCCATTTTTACCTTGAAAATAATGACTTATGATGCCGGTTGAGACACCTGCCCTCTGAGCAATCTGACTAATTGAAGCTTCTGCAAAACCTAGCTCATTCACTGCAGCTAAGGTGGCATCGATCAGTTGCTGGCGACGGATCGGTTGCATACCAACTTTTGGCATAAGACTAACCTGAATAACGGATATAACAATAGAAAGTCACTCTGCTAAAGCAAATAGCTGAATGATGTAACAATTCATAAACGCTTTTTTAATTGAACGTTCAATTAATAAAAATTATAGTGCCAGCTCACCCTTGATGTACAGCGCAGTTTGTTTTGGATTTGCAAAAGTTTGTAATTCACGAAAACAAGGAAGCTTTACCGCAGGCTTTTGCTTTTAAATCACACTGCACTGTAGATCATCCGGCAACAAAACGATGGTCATGGATTTATGCAAAAGAAAAATGAAGAGATGCGAGATGGTCTGAATAAAGTAGTTTTTTATTTTTCGGCGACACTTATTCTGCTGTTTTCTATCATCACCATTTTATTTAATGAACAAGCCAATCAAGTCATTATCAATATCTTAAACTGGGTTAGTCGTACCTTTAGCTGGTATTACCTGCTGGCGGCCACGCTGTATCTGGTTTTTATCGTCTTTATCGCCTGCTCACGTTATGGCGAGATTAAATTAGGCCCCAAACATTCCAAGCCAGAATTTAGCCTGCTGAGTTGGTCGGCGATGCTATTTTCTGCCGGGATCGGGATTGACCTGATGTTTTTCTCGGTGGCGGAACCGCTTTCCCACTATATGAATCCACCTGTGGGCGAAGGTGAAACTTTTGAAGCTGCGCGCCAGTCCATGGTGTGGACCCTGTTTCACTACGGTTTAACTGGCTGGAGTATGTATGCGCTGATTGGGGTCGCGCTAGGTTATTTCAGCTATCGCTACAATTTACCGCTCACCATTCGATCAGCACTCTATCCTATTTTTGGAAAAAAAATTAATGGTCCAATTGGCCATACTGTGGATACGGCTGCAGTACTCGGCACGATTTTCGGGATTGCCACCACCTGCGGGATTGGCGTTGTGCAATTAAATTACGGCCTGCATGTATTGTTTGATTTACCAGAAAATATCTGGATTCAAACCGCACTCATCGCCGTTGCCGTGATTATTACTATTATTTCAGTCACTGCCGGTGTCAATAAAGGCATCCGGATCCTGTCTGAAATTAATATCTATGTATCAATTGGGCTGCTGCTATTCATTCTGTTTGTAGGCAATACCGAGTTTTTATTAGCCGCCTTGATTCAGAATTTTGGTGACTATATCAGCCAGTTCCCGAAGCTTTCTTTAACCAGTTTTCCTTTTGAACAACCGAAAGAGTGGATGAATAGCTGGACCCTGTTCTTCTGGGCATGGTGGATCGCCTGGTCACCTTTTGTCGGTCTGTTCCTGGCCCGTATTTCCCGTGGTCGTACCATTCGTGAATTTGTCACCGGGACTTTGGTTATTCCTCTGTTATTTACCCTGACCTGGTTGTCTATTTTCGGTAACAGTGCTTTATACAGCGTGATTTTTGATGGTAATACTCAACTTGCTACGACAGTTTTAGAAAATCCGGCACATGGTTTTTATGATCTGCTGGCGCAGTATCCAGGCTTTACCTTTACTGCAGGTGTCGCCACTATTACCGGCTTGCTGTTCTATGTGACCTCAGCGGATTCAGGGGCATTGGTATTGGGAAATTTCACGACCAAATTCACTAATATTGAGCATGATTCACCGCGCTGGCTCAGTGTGTTCTGGGCCATTGCCATCGGTTTGCTTACTTTGGCAATGCTCATGGCGAATGGCGTGACAGCATTACAGAACACCACAATTATTATGGGTCTGCCTTTTAGTTTCGTCATTTTCTTTGTGATGGCGGGACTCTATAAGTCCTTGCGTCTGGAGGATTTTCGTCAGGCAAGCACCAGCCTGAATGCGGCACCTGTGGTCGGTAATGTGGATATTTTGAACTGGAAGAAGCGTCTGAGCAGGGTCATGCTGCATCCAAGCCTGTCCCAGACCCGGACCATGCTGGACAATGTTTGCAAACCAGCCATTGAGGCCGTTGCAACCGAGTTAATTGACAAAGGCATTCAAGTCAATATTCAGGAAAAATCGCTTGAGGAAGAACCTGAACTGTATCACCTGGATCTGACCATTCAGCTCGATGAAGAAGAAAACTTTGTCTACGAAATATGGCCGGTACGCTATGACACGCCAAATTTCAGTTCACGTGGTAAACGAACCAAACGTTATTACTATCGTCTGGAAAGTTATCTCTTTGAAGGCTCTCAGGGCAACGATCTGGTCGGTTATAGCAAGGAACAGGTGATCAATGACATCCTGGATAAATATGAACGCCATATGATGTATCTGCATATTAACCGGATCAGCCCAGGTAAACGCCCGCTGTTCCCGGATCGTGAAATCTAGGATCGCTCAACTACGGAAGGACTGAATGATGTCAGAAAGTTTGAATGCTTTTGCCCTGTTTTTCTCCCTGCTCAATCCTTTTCTGATGAGCATTTATATGCTCGGAATTATCCGTAATTCCGACGCAAAAGTCTTCAACATGGCATTGATTCAGGGCAGTCTGATCAGCTTTATTGTGTTCATCATTTTTGCAAAAACCGGTGAAGCCTTCTTTAATGAAGTCTTGCATGTACGGTTTGAGTCCTTCCAGATTTTTGGCGGTATTATCTTTCTGGTGATTGGTTACCGTTATGTCTTTGAAGGTGCTGATACGATTGGCGTGATGCGTGGAGCGCCCAGTCATCTGGCCGGTACCATCGCCATGCCGTTTATGATCGGTCCGGGTACCATTTCGGCATCTGTGATCACCGGTATACAGCTCAGTTTAATGCAAACCATTCTGGTGATTTTCTTTACCCTGTTTCTAACCTGTAGCTTGCTGATCCTGATGAAATATCTGCATGATCATTTACAGCATAAATATTCTAACTACATTGACCTGTATGTCGATATTGTCGGTCGTGTTGCTGCGCTTCTGATTGGTACGATTGCCATCGATATGATTGTGACAGGCGTTACCGGAATTTTGGAAACCTGATAAATCCTTTCTATCAATAAATAAAAAGAGCGGTTTTTACCGCTCTTTTTTGATTTTAAATAATTAAAATTTAAATGACACACCGGCATAAGTAGAAAAACCTTCACCTGGCGAAGATCGCGCTACATCAGCACCTTGATCATTTAGCCCAGGAATCACGACCGCAGCATATTTTTCATCGGTGATATTTTTAAAGTTGATCCAGGTTTTCCATGATTGATGTTCTGGTGCATAACCCAGGTCAATGCCCCAGATCTGATAGTCGTCACTAAATCGGCTATTGGCATAATCATGTGCCATTTTGGATGCATATTCAGTATTCAGACCAATATAGAGGCCATTATTCAAAGCATAGCTCAGTTGAGCCTGATAAAGATGTTTTGGTATTCCCGGTAACTGGTTCTTGCCAAACAATGGATCATTTTTATACTGGAAATCGCTAAGGGTATAAGCCTGTTGCAGATGCAGTTCACCATATCGGGATTCATGCAATGGTGTATCCAGACTTAGCTCCACCCCTTGATGAATCGTTGGCGTGGCATTTGCTTCTACACTAATTCTTTCCTCTGAAGTAGTAGAATCAGAATCATTCCCGTAATTTTTAATCATTTCAGAAGACAATAGCTCCTTATTAATCTTGGAATAATAGTAGCTCAGTGCCCAGTCTCCAAAGCCCGATTGTCCACGCCCCCCCAGTTCAAAACTATTGGCGGTTTGCGTGTCTAAATAGATTGGCGCACGTACTCGATTTGATGCAGCTCCACTGTCTTTAGAATAGTAATAAGGTGAAGACCAAGCCATTGCCCAAGGATGTGCCGGTTCAATGCTCCGGCTTAAATTGGCAAACCATTGCACAGAGTCATTTGGCTGATAGGTCAATCCAAGTCTTGGTGCAAAATTCCATTCATAACGACTGACTTTAGGATCTACATCAGGACCTAAATTTGGGTCGGGAATAATATTTGCATAAGTCACTTCACTTTCCCGATGGGTATACACGGCTGCCAGTCCCAGATCTAATTTGAACTGATCATTTAATGTAGTTTCCTGATCAAATTGCAGAACGTTATCTGAACCACGATAGGTATAACGGCGTGTTACGGTACCTGCTGGATACTCCTCCCCGTTTATAACCCGATCAGTTCTTAAACTTTCGGTAACCCCACTGTTTGGACGGTGCGTGGTACTTCGAAAAGCAACTCGTCCTTGATGTTCAAGACCGAACAACTGATAAGGCTTTTCATACTGAATCCGTGCACTAATATCTTCATAATCGACATTAGTACGATAGGTACTTTCACGTAAATCTAGTGGATAATGATGATAAGCCAGACTACCGGTCAGTTTGGCATCATCCTGCAAGTTCCAGGTGGTGGTATTTGCCAGCCAGGTACTGCCCGGCTGAATCCGTTTGGCATCGATAGTTACAAAATCTTTATTAGCTGCTTCAGGATCATTTTTGAGCTGTTCTTGCGTAATTCGCCCTGGAGTTAAATGTTTGCTCTCACGGTAACGGGCATAAAAACGGGTTTTGATATCCGGACTAATTTGATAACCCAAATTAAAAGCCAGACCCTTACCATCGCCTTCAGCATGATCCTGAATTCCGTCAAACTGGGTACCCGTCAGTGCCAGATAATAATCCATCTGATCCAGCTTTCGGCCGGTACTAAACTGATATTTCTGATAACCATGGCTGCCCATTTCATATTTTAGTTCAGAGCCATCCTGATCAGCGCCGGTCTTGGTTCTATAGTTGATTGTTCCACCTAAGGCCAGTCCGCCTTGCTTAAAACCATTGGCTCCGCGATAAACCCCGACATGATCAATCCACCAGGGTTCTAGCAGTTCATACGCTGTACCGCCCGGCCCGGTAAATGGAATATCGTCAATCAGGACGTGCGTACCGGATGCGTGTGCACCTGAAGTCCGGTTGATTCCTGAGCCACGGATCGATATTTTTGCACCTTCATTCCCTGCAGACTGGGCATAAATTCCTGGCTGTAAACGGAACACATCGGCTGTGGTTGCAAGTCGCTGCTGTTCTAATTGCTGCTCACCAATGAAATTCGTTCCTCCTGAAACCTGAGCCAGCTCTTTCTGATATTGCTGCTGCGGATTGGCATTTTGCTCAGCGCTGATCACAATAGTATTCAGCTGTTGAACATTGTCCGGTTCTACGGCAGTTTCAGCATAAAGATGACCTGAGACAATCGACAGAATCATGAGGCTCAGCGGGCTTTTCTTGAGAGGAATTTTTGTCATGTGCATGGCGATTTTATACAGTCCTGTATAAGTGATTCCGTTTTATGAGAGGAAATCAGTTTAAAAATTATGCTGTAGCATAGATCAACATTGTTATTTTCAGGAGTTATTTTCTGCCAAAAAATTGACTGATCAGCGTATGTTTTTTCATTTTATTTAATCTTTTTATTAAAAATCAACTTGCAAGATCAAAACCACATCCTCACAAGTTCCAAGAACTTAATTTTTAAGTAACTGATATTTAATAATATGTAATTTAATTCTGCACAGATGTATTTCCACTTGGCAAAATGTGATAAGTAGAAAAATTTATAATCGACCAAACCAGTTCTTTAATTTCTAAAGTTGACAGAAGTTGTATATTTTCTGACTCGAAGTAGACAAAAGTAACCTCATCATCTTATAGAAAAATTGAAATTCTTGAGAGAAAAAAGTCTATTCTTAAAAATCCTGACGATGCAGGATTTTTAAAAATAACGGACTAAATATATTTAACTATTCGCAAATTAGCTGTAATAGACCTGTCTTTTCTTGGAAAACCGATCCAGCTGTTTCAAGAAGCCTTCAAAATAATCTTTCTGCTTTTCTTCTGTGCGATAGCCGGCGTATAAAGTTCGACGTAAGCCTTCAGGTGCCACACAGTCGAGGCGGCGTGAAGTGACCCAGCCTTTCTGCTCATATTCATTTACCACCCAATCAGGTAATGCACCAATCCCGCGACCACTTGCCACCAGCTGAATCAGCATTTGGGTCAAATCTGTGGTGCGAATGTCTTTTGGTAGAATATTAGCGGGAATAAACAGACGCGACATAATGTCCAAACGGTGTTTATCCACCGGATAAGTTACCAGCGTTTCTTCAGCAAGCTCCTGAACAGTAATCTCTTTCGCACGTACCAGTGGATGGGTATTGGATAAAACCAAGCGTGATTCGTATTCGAAAATCGGGAAATATTCAATGCCTTTAAGCGCAATTGGATCAGCCGTAATCAGTAGATCAAACTCTCCGGTTTGTAATAATTCATGCGGATTCGATTCAAAACCTGAAGCAAAGTCCAGGTCTACATCCGGATATTGCATCCGGTATTGATTGAGTAGTGGCATCAACCAGTCAAAACAGCTATGACATTCAGAGGAGAAAACTATTCGTCCGGTCTGGCCATGCACAATACGGCTGATATCGCTCTGTGCAATTTGAACTTGCGGTAATATTTCATCTGCCAGTTTTAACAACCGCTCCCCAACATTTGAAAAACTTACGGGACGACTACGCCGATTCACTACTTCAACCCCGAACCATTGGTCGAGTTCACGTAGCTGATGTGACAAGGCTGATGGGGTTAAACATAAATCACTTGCTGCTGCAACCAGAGAACCATGCTCCCGCAGAGCAGTTAAAGTTCTTAAATGGCGGAGTTCTATCATGGAAAATACCGGAAATTTCAAAAGACGGATGACACTTAATTTGTCTTAAGCATAACCCATTTCTCTTATTTTATTTAGTTTTTCTCATTTTTAAATCATAATAATGAGATATATTCACCTATTGGGTTTGTAGGTTTGAATTGCTATTCCCTTAATTTTTATTAATTTAATTTTATTGATTAAATTAATTTTATTAAATTTGTCTATAAAATAGCGCTTAAATTTACAGCAGCAACAAGATAGAAAACTAACTTCGGTATAAAAGTCACAGAATAATTTTGCTCAATTCATACAATAAAAAGTAGAAAATATTTTAGAGGATGAAAGACTATGTCCAATCCAACCGACCGAAATGATGATGAACTCACTGAAGAGCAACTTGATCCGCAAGAAAAACAGGATCGCGAGATCCAGCGAGGTCAATTAGGTCTTCATGATCCACAGCGACAACGTGATCAACTGCGTCAGGAAAGACAGGACGAAGAACAGAATCAATAAATTTTTCAAGGATTCAAAAATACAAAAACTCCCCGTTCTTAAAAATGGATGGGGAGTTTTTTTTCAGTATTAAAAAGTTAGGGACTAGTTTTCGCATCACAACATCTTATACATCTGATCTAACCTGAACAGCTCACCTTCTTGGATGAGTGCTGTTTTACTATTTCGCTTCTGTAGAGGCTTTTGCTTGTAGGGGCTGCGCCTGTGTTTCTGCCGTTTTTTTCTTGGCCTGAATTTGTGCCGCTATTTCCTGATTTTTCTCAGCAAAACGCAAGCCACCATCTCCGGCGAGACTTGTTTGGCTCATCACCATGCTGCTGCCCAAGATTAAAATCAGCTTAAAAAATTGATTTTTCATGTCTCATCTGCCTTTTTATTCTAATGGTATTAAAAATAAGCAATTATTATTCCAATGTTTTTATGTTTATTTAGTTTTTTGACTGCACTTTCTATTTTATAGGGATAATCTTCGAAAATACAAAGTCAATCATCGTAAAAATATAAAAATCTGCAATAAGAATAAATAGATATTTTGACTACATCTCAGCTTAAATCACTATTGATTTTTTATTTAAATCAAAAAAATCGTTCAACAGCTTATTTGGATTATTTTCATTGGCTAAAATATAGTGCAAATACCCAGAGCAATAACAAAAACAGAATCGCTGTGCAGGATTTCCAGAAAGTGACTGGATGCTTTTCAAGCATAGGACGTGAAACTGATTTTTTAAATTTGAGATCTGGGTGTTTCAGATCATATATAAAGGCTGAAAGTGCTTCATAGCGCTGCTCCGGGCGAATGGAAAGCGCTTTTTTAAAGATGGCGTCCAAGCCATGCGGCAGATCCGGTCGATACTCATAGAGTGGATGATATCGAACCTGTTTTAAGTCCTTTTCGGTCTTACAGCGCGCAAGGTCTGTCCCATAAGGTAATTGTCGGGTCAATAAATAATAACTCATCACCGCCAGCGAGAACTGATCTGATTTTACTGATGGGGAGCATCCAATAAAATATTCAGGTGCCATAAAGGCCAAGGTTCCCAAAGGAACATCTGCATGTTTGGGATTCAGTTCAACCAGACCTCTGACCGCAGTCGATCCATAATCAATCAGTTTCACTTTCAAGGTATCGGCTGGTTCGAGCAGCATGACATTTTCTGGTCGTACATCCTGGTGCAGCATTTCAAGACGGTGCATGGCATTCAATGCTTTGGCCACCTGCTCAATGATCGGAAGCAACTGCTGTAAAGTTAAAGCAGTTTTATGACGGTGCAGCCATCGGTTTAGGCTTTCCCCTTGTAAATATTCATAACTTTGAAATAAAAACTTCTTGCTGCCCTTATGTGGATAGCATTGCAGCAGATTTTCATGTTTTAAGCGTTTCGATACCCAGTCTTCCAGCTGAAATTGTTCTACGGCTTTGAGATCATCCTGCACATCGACAGACAAGGTTTTAATGACCAACTGATTTTGTGTCGCTTCATCATGCGCCAAATAGAGGCTGCTGCGATGATTTTGGTGCAGGATTTTATCAATCCGATAACCTTCAAACAGATCACCATGACTTAGCTGTTGTGGAAATAAAACATGACTTTTAATCTGGAAGTATTTTTCCTCTGGTAGTTGATCCACTTTAATGATTTGAATGGTGAGATTGTCATCACTGCCCCGTTTAAAGGCTAGCTCGACTATAGACTTGGCAATGATATCCAGATGTTGTTGCTGTTGCAGCATCTCCGATATGAGCTGCATATCAATAAACTCATAGACTCCATCTGTCATCAAGATAAAGAAATCATCTTCACATAATTCAAGCTGCTGATAATCGACGTCGATACGATGGTCGGCACCCAGTGCACGACTTAAATAATGTTCTGTTGATGACAGGCAAATACGGTGATCAGCCGTCAACTGTTCAATGACTTGTGCCTGAATGCGATAAATCCGGCTGTCGCCAGCATGAAAGATATGTGCCCTATTTTGTTTCAAAATCAGTGCACTAAAGGTGCAGACATAACCCTGATCTTTATCAAAACGCCCGCGGCTCTGCTGGGTTTGTGCATAGAGCCAGGAGTTGGTCGCACGAATGACCCGTGCCGCTGAAGTTTGGGTACTCCATGCATCTGAAGTCGAATAATAATCCGATAGAAAACTGCTGACAGCAGTTTCTGCTGCAATATGACTGACATTGCTGCTGCTGATTCCGTCTGCAATTGCACAGGCAATGCCCTTACTGCTAAGCGCATGGCCTTCCGGAATATAGACCCCATGAAAGTCCTGATTCTGTGCTTTGATTCCAGCGGAAGAATATTGCCCAATGCTGATCTTTAATTTTTTATTCATTTTAAATACTCAAAAAGGGATCGAATTGATCCCTTTAATCTCAAGGCATAAATCATCATGCTCAGATTAGAATTCTTTTTTATCGCCAGTACGTACATGCGTGGTATAGAGCGCCAGACCTGTCAGTGCCAGACCACCCACTAAATTACCCAGTGCCACCGGTAATTCATTCCACAAGAAATAGTCTGTAATCGAGAAATCACCGCCCATCATCATGGCAAATGGGAAGAGGAACATATTTACTACTGAATGCTCAAAGCCCATGGCGAAAAACAGCATGATTGGCATCCACATCGCGATGAATTTGCCACTGACCGTGGTTGACATCATGGCACCAATTACACCGAGTGATACCATCCAGTTACACAGCATGCCGCGGATAAAAATCGTCATCCAGCCAGCAAAACCATATTCGGCATAGCCCAAAGTCCGGTCTTCCCCAATATGGGCGATTTTCACCCCGACCGCATTCGGTTCAGCGGCGAAACCCATGGTATAGACTGCGGCCATCAACACTGCCACGGTTAAACATCCGGCAAAGTTACCTAAAAAAACCAGTCCCCAGTTTTTTAAAATACGTGACCACGTTACCCCAGGACGTTTGTCTAACCAGGCTAATGGAGTCAATACAAATACCCCGGTCAGCAGGTCATAGCCTAATAGATATAACATGCAGAAACCGACTGGAAATAGCAGCGCACCGATCAGTGGCACCCCTGTTTGTACCGCAATCGTCACGGCAAATACTGCTGCCAGTGCCAGAATTGCACCTGCCATAAACGCACGAATTAAAACATCACGCGTTGCCATATGAAGTTTTGCCTCACCGGCATCGACCACTTTTTTTGCAAACTCTGCAGGAGCAAGATAAGCCATATTTTTATCCCCTTTATATAAATTACTTGCCTGTTTGCAAATAAAAAACGCCTAAGGTCTATTTCAACCCTAGGCGTCTTTGCCTTGCATTATTCAAACAGATCAATTGTGTTATGGCGCCGTTGCCATATTTAATATAGATTAAAGCAAATAGCATGCCATATATTTTAAATGTCTAATGAAAATCATATAAATTATTTTAAAATTTAATCCTAATAATTATATTGGCACAATCTCTGCATTATCTATAACGGTCATTTTTTAAATATAGCTATTGGAGAAGATTATGATTAGCCATCGTCAACAAGTGACAGACATGATTATTTCAGCGAAAGTTTTAAAGTCTATTACATGGGCAGATGTCGCTGAAACAATAGGCCTTTCTAAAGAATGGGTGACAGCCGCATGTTTGGGTCAGATGGCTTTTAATAAGGAACAGGCGGAAAAAATTGGTGAAATATTTGGATTGACTGATGAAGCCATTGCCTGGCTGCAAATCGTACCCTATAAAGGTTCTCTGCCAACCAGTGTGCCGACAGATCCGCTGATTTATCGCTGGTATGAGGTTGTCAGCGTTTATGGTATGACCATTAAAGAACTGATCCATGAAGAATTTGGTGATGGAATTATGAGTGCAATTGATTTCAATATGGATATTCAACGTGAGAATAATCCAAACGGAGATCGGGTGAATGTCGTATTATCCGGAAAGTTTTTACCTTATAAAACTTATTAATCCCCCACTATAAACATAAAAGCCATTATTAAAATGGCTTTTATTTTATCTGCACTTATTAAATTTATTTAGAATGATTATTAAAAGACATATAATTTTTTTCATCTCAAATTAAACATATAAACTATAAATGCTTTTTATTTTTATTAGATGAATTCAACCGTCCTGTTCTTTTTAAATAATACTTTTCTATTCTGAATATTGGGTTCATTATTTTATTATTGAGTTAGCAAAAACAACAAAAAGGATAGCAATATCCTTTTTGTTGATTCATTTTAAATCAGGAATGTAGTGTTATTGCTGTGCTTCTGCCAGATGACGTTCAGTCACGGCCTGTTCATATAAACGCTGTTCTTTTTCTTTATGCTCGACAGAGAAGCGGATCATCAACACACAACTTGCAGCAATCACCACCAAGCCACCCAGTACCATCAGGGTGGTTTGAATATCCAGCATGCCTTTTAACAGGAAACCTGCAGCTACCGCGCCGACATTGCCACCTGCTCCAATAATACCGGCCACACCACCCAAGGCATCACGGTCGATAAAAGGCACCAGTGCATAGGTTGCACCACATGCCATATGAGTAAACAAGGCAAATATAGTCATCGCCATAATAGCCAAGGTCGCGCTATTCATTTGCGAAAACAGAATAAGAAACAGACCTTCCAGCATGATCAAGGCAAACAGAACTTTGGTTCGACCATCCAGACCTTTTTGAATCGCGACTTTATCCGAAACAATGCCACCCAAGGCACGGGCAAACAATGCCAGTAAACCAAAAATTCCGGCAGCCATGCCTGCCTCTTTTAAGCCAAACTGGAAGTTGTCGACAAAGTACAAAGCAATAATGTTATGGATAAAAATTTCAATACCAAAACAGGCTGCATAAGCGCCAAACAGAATCCACACACGGTAGTTACGTGCGGCATGCATTAAGATGGCAAGGCCGCCTTTTTTATCGCTACCGACAGAAATACCTTGAGCACGGAGTTCTTTAAAATTACCTTGTGGACAGTCTTGTGTGAATTTCCAGTACAGTATCCCGACAATGATCATCAGAATACCTGGAACCAGAAGCGCAATTCTCCAACCCATTGCCTGTTCTACACCGAACATCACCAAAGCAGCCAGCATTAACGGCATCAGGGCTTGAGTCGCACCGCCACCGGCATTCCCCCAACCTGCTGTAGTTGCATTTGCCGTTCCCACCACATTTGGCGCAAACATGATACTGGTATGATATTGAGTAATCACGAAGCTGGCACCGATGGCGCCAATCAATAAACGGAAAAACAAGAAAGATTCATAACTGTTGGCCGACGCCACACCAAACACCGGAATACTGCCAATAATCAGTAAGGCGGTATAGGTTTTACGCGGACCGTATTTATCACACAACGGCCCCACGATCAGACGCACCAGAATTGTAATAGCGACTGCGGCAATATTGATATTGGCGATCTGCTCTTTGGTCAGGCTGAATTCACCGGCAATGACAGGCATTAAGGGTGCACAGGCAAACCACGCAAAGAAACAGACAAAAAAAGCGAGCCAACTCATATGGAAGGCCCGCATCGCTGAACTACTGAAGTTAAATAGACTTATTTTTGTTGCTTTATTGAGACTTGTATTTGAAGACATAGCCATTTCCTTACCAGAACTGAACGTATTTAAGTCACTGTGATGCACAAGGCATATCAGTAACGATCAGAACGGACGTCATTGGCCGTCATACAAATGTTGAGTCTTCTTTGACTTTAATCAGATATATGCATAGGTCATGCCAGATTATTTTTAACATAAAATAAACTATTCTTTTATATAAAATAATTTTTATTTCACTTTCAAATTTAGACTTTTCTTTCTTAAAAATAGAGAGAAAAATAGATATCTTCTGAGAAATTATGAGCAAAACAGCGATAGGATGACCTGCCCGGAGTCATTGCTGGTTTAAATCGGTGCAGGGCTGGATCAAATAATTTTTCCCTTTTCAAAATGCAGCAGTTGTGCCTGTAAATACGCCACTTCATCTACATGATGAGTCACATAAATCATGGGTAAATCTGTTTGATGAATCACAATTTTCAGAAAAGGTAAAATCTGGTTTTTCAGCTTTTGATCCAGTCCATTTAAAGGCTCATCCAAAAGTAATAGGTCGGGAGAAGATAAAAGTGCACGACCGATAGAAACGCGCTGTGCCTGTCCACCAGAAAGCTGATGCGCCCGATGCCGAAGCAGAGCCTTTAATTCGAGTAGCTCCACAATGTCTTCAAACATAAATTTCTGCTGACCTTTATTTTTTATATTTAGCTGTTCTGCATATTTTAAATTCTGCATGACATTCAGATGCGGAAACAGCAAGGCTTGCTGAAAAATCAGGGCAATTTTTCTTTGATGAACAGGAATATTCAGTTTCTGCTGATGATCAAATAATATTTTTTGCTGGAAATGAATAAAGCCTTGTGAAGGTCTTAATAGCCCTGCAATATTTTTTAAAAAGGTGCTTTTTCCACTTCCTGATGCTCCGACGATACCAATCAACTGCGTCTGCATATCCAGACTGGCCTGTAGCTGGAAATTTGCGTAATTAAACTGAAAATCACACTTCAGCATCTTAGCCCTCCAATTTACGTTGATACTTCTGCATAATCCAGTAATTTGCAATCAAGGCTGAAAAAGCCAGAATCAGAGATAAAATGACCAAACGCATAGCCATACTTTCTCCATCAGGCTGTTGTAACAGGCTATAAATGGCGATGGGAATCGTGCGGGTTTCTTCTGGAATATTGCCAACAAAGGTAATGGTGGCACCAAATTCTCCCAGACTGCGGCTGAAACATAAAATGCTACCGATTAAAATTCCAGGCAAAGCCAGAGGCAGGCTAATGCTACAGAATACCCGCCATGGTGCAGCGCCTAGAGATCCTGCCACCTGTTCTAATTGCCGGTTGATCATTTGAAAAGACAAACGAATCGGTTGTACCATTAAAGGAAATGCCACAATGATTGCTGCCAGTACCGCACCTTTCCAGTTAAATATCAGCTGAATTCCCCATGCATGCAGATATTGCCCTAACATCCCCTGATGACCAAACAGCAGGAGCAGAAGATACCCCAGTACCACCGGCGGTAGCACCATGGGCATCTGCAATATCGCCTCTACAAGAAATTTGGCCCTGAATTCATAACGTGCCAGCAACCATGCCACGGTAATGGCAAATGGCAGGCACACTGCTGTGGCAAAGCCCGCCACTTTGGCTGAAAGCATCAAGGCATTCAATTCTTCTGGTGTAAGCATCATCAGTTATGGAACCTTGAGCTTAAAACCATATTTCTGGAAAATCTGCCTGGCCCTTGGACTCGTCTGGATAAATTCAGAAAATTGGATTGCTGCCGGATTTTTCTGGCCTTGCCGGGTTAAAGCAATCGGATACACAATCGGACGATGTGTACTGGCTGGAAATACTCCCGAAATTCTGACTTTTTTACTCATCAAGGCATCGGTTCTATAGACAATGCCGACCTGACATTCGCCACGTTCTACAAATGCGAGAGTTGAACGAACGCTATCCGTACCGACTATTCTGCCCCGAAGCGGATTCAACCAGCCTAGCCGGGTTAAGCTTTGCTTGGCATATTTTCCGGCAGGCACCGATTCCATTTGTCCGGTACATAGATAGCCTTGAAAGGCTTTAGCAAGATTAAAGTCGGCTGACATTTTAAAATGATTTTTTTGCTGAATAGAACTAATCAATACGAGTTCATTCAAAAGCATAGGTCGAATCTGACCGATCTGAATTTTTTGTTTCTTGATCAGATCATTCATCCAGTCTAGGTCTGCAGAGAAAAATAGATCACTGCTCGCTCCCGCCGCAATTTGTTTCGCCAATACCGAAGACGCAGCAAAAACCGGAACGATCTGGATGTCCCGATGCTGTTGCTCATATAGTCTGGAAATATCAGTAATCGCATTGGTCAGGCTGGCTGCGGCATATATTTTAACTGTTTCGGCATACAGCATGGGGCTAGTCAACAGCACGCCAGTGAGTAGAACTTTGAATAAATCCATCTTTCTCATTCTATGTGATTCGAATATTGAGAATTGCGACAGGCATTTCAAATCAGTAAACCTTGTACCACATGCCCGGCTTGGATTTCTGTTGCTGCCGGAATACGTACTAGACAATTGGCCTGCATCAGATTACTCAACATATGCGACTGCTGTTTCGCCAGGCTTTTGAGCTTTAAAGTACCCTGATCAAATTCTGCAGCCATTCTTAAAAAACGTTCACGTGCATCCGCTTTCAAATCATGTGTCATTACCGCACTAAGCCATGCAGGTGACTGCTTTTGCCCTTGTAAGGCATTCAGTAAAGTTGCCGTATAGATTTGCATCCCGACATACACAGCAGCCGGATTTCCCGGCAAACCCAAGAGATAACAGTAACCTTGATCATCTCGACGATACTTGGCAAATAACATCGGTTTTCCGGGCTTCTGCTTCACTTTCCAGAAAATCTGCTCAAAACCCTGCTCCAGGGCAACAGGACGAATGAAATCATAATCACCCACCGAAACCCCGCCTGTGGTCAATATGAAGTCGTATTGGTTTTTAAGACGATGTATTAACGTTTGCAGCTCATACTCATTATCTGAAACATGCAGAATATCTACGTTTTGACCCTGTGATTGAAACCAGGCCCGAATCAGTGGAGCATTGGCGTCAAAGATTTTTCCGGAATTCAGGTCTTCAATGCTGGAAGCGACTTCATCTCCAGTAATCACAACAGCAATTTTAGGATAACGATAGACTGAAACCTGCTTTACACCTGCCATACTTAAAGCTGCAATTGCACCCACATGCAGTTTTTGTCCTACATCTGCCAGACGTTGTCCTTGTGCGACTTCCTCGCCTGCATCACGTATATCCGCATGCGGTTTTAAGTCTGTGGTGATAATGATTTGATTGGCATGGCATTCGACAATTTCCTGACGGGCGACTGTTGTAGTTCCTGCCGGAATCCTGGCACCGGTAAAAATCCGAACCGCCTGACCTGGACGCAGTTCAATTTCAGTACTTTGCCCTGCCCGAATCTCTCCAATGAGTTCAAAAGTGCTGTGAGCACTAACATTTTCTGTACTACAAAGCGCATAGCCATCTACAGCACTTTGTGAAAACAGCGGCAATGGTATGGCCGAATCAATCGCCTCTGCCAGATAGCGATTCAGAGCCCGAGCAAGCGGCAGGCTTTCAGCTACCAAGATATGCGTCTGCTCAAGTAACATCTGTAGTGCCTGATCAACAGAAATCAGTCCCGGCTCAGCACCGCAGGCTGAATGCGATATTGCCTGATTCATTGATAGCCTCCCGAATGTGGAATATTTTTTTGTACATCAAACAAGTGCACCAACGCAGGAAGTACCGCGATCAGGGATTCTTTCGCCCCCTGCCGACTTCCCGGCAGGGTCATCACCAGACTGTTCTCAATATAGCCAGCCACGCCACGACTTAATGCCGCATAAGGGGTACGTTTTTGCCCAAAACTACGCGAAGCTTCCATCAAGCCGGGGATTTCCCGTTGCAGCAAAGGTTGCAAGGTTTCGACTGTCAGGTCTTTAGGACCCAATCCAGTACCGCCCACAGTTAGAATCAGCGGATACTGATTTTTCTGCTGTTCAATCAGGGTCAAGAGCTGTTCTGGGCTATCGGAAATAACTTGATAACTTATAGGACCAAAACTGGCTTCTTTTAAAATTTCCAGTACGTTTTGCCCGGCAGTATCCGGCTTTTTGCCTGCTGCAACCGTATCGGACAGCACAATAACTGAAGCCGGCAGACTCTCTTTCAGTACCCGGGTAAAATGCGATTTTCCACCTTTTTTCTGCTGCAATCTGCATTGATCCAACGACAAATCTTCCGGTTCACAATGTGGTTTCAGCATGTCATACAGGGTCAGACCGGCCAGACTGACTGCGGTCAAAGCTTCCATTTCCACACCAGTGGGTCCAATGGTTTCAACGGTAGCAATAATTTTGATATGTGCATCAAACAGTTCATATTCCACATCGGCACGATAAATCGGTAATGGATGGCACAATGGAATCAGCTCATCGGTCCGTTTGGCACCCAGAATGCCGGCAATGCGTGCTGTTTTCAGGGCATCCCCTTTTTCTGTATTGCCATTACGTAGCAACTCAATGCAATGTGGCGGTGCATGCAGGATTCCAGTCGCAACAGCAGTACGGTAACTTTCTGCTTTCATCCCTACATTTTTCATGATTCATCCCGGGCTAATTTTAAAATCGGTTTAAAGTGATTCACCTTATGCCTCCTCATTGGACGCATTTAATTAAATGGTGATTGGCAAGCGTGTGGTGCTACATGGTGATGGTGACAATGCGTATCTTCTGCATGATGAGAGTGATCCGTTTCAGGTGCATGATCTTTTCGGATACAACAGCCTTCGACATATTGACTGCTGCCATCCGTATAAAATTCTTCTTTCCAGACCGGAACCTCATGCTTCACCCGTTCCACAGCTTCCTCACAGGCCGCAAAAGCCTCACGACGATGGGCCGTATAAGCCATAGCAATAATGGCTGTTTCCCCAATCCCCAGTTCACCAATCCGATGCACTACCCGTACATAAGACACCTGGTATTTGGTCTGGATCTGCTGCTCAATTTCACGAATCATTTTTTCAGCCACAGGCGCATAGGCGGTATATTTCAGGGCACGCACGGCTTTCCCCTGATGATGGTTACGTACTGTTCCGACAAAGATGCCGATTCCACCACATTCCGGAAAATGCTGAATACCATCAAAATCCTCCATCTTGAAAGCAGTCTGCTGGATTCGGGCAAATTGTTTTAATGGTTTGAATTGCATCTCAGCCTCCTGCTACCGGCGATAACAGCACCAGCGTACTGTCCCGATTTAAAATACTCTGTCTGGAAATAATGTCTTCACCGATTGCACAGGCGCAGCGTTCCAGCATGGGCTGTATATTGGGATAGATGAATAGCAATTCGTTCAGAACTTCAGAAACCTGAATTTCAGACTTGCATTGCAAACTCAAATCTGCGGGGATTTGTCGTTCAATCGCACCGAAGGCTTCTATTTTGATATGAATTAATTTTTGCTGAGTGAGTGACATATTTATCCTCCAATGCTGTGCATGCTGATTTTTCGGATCGGCTTTTGTATTGGTGATTGCTGGATTTCATGGAAGCCGGCCTCTTTACGCCAGATATAAGCGTGGAGCTTGTGCTGAAATGTTTGTGTGACGAAATGATCCAGCGCCAGTTGTTCGATATCTGCCTTAAGGTTCAGGCCTTGTCTGGCAAATAAACAGTTATAAAATTCGCCTTGGGCATTGAGGCGTAGGCGATCACAATCACCGCAAAATGAATGGGTAATGGTAGAAATAATCCCCAAAGGCTGCCCATTGATCAGATAGCCACGGGCTGGATTGGCGCCTTGTCCTTGAGATACCTGGACATCAAATTCGGTTTTCAGTTGATCCAATATGTCCTGCTCACTGATGACATCAGACGGATTCCATTTCTGATCGCCATCGAGGGGCATAAACTCAATAAAACGCAGTTCTACAGCCTGATACTGTGCCCATTTTACGAGAGGAATAATCTGATTGTCATTGATACCTTTGATGAGCACACTATTTATCTTGACGGACAACCCTGCCTGCTGCGCGGCAGAAATACCTTGAAGTACAGGCTGTAACTGTTTTTGGGTCAGTTGCTGAAACTGCTTTGGATCAAGACTGTCCAGACTGATATTCAGGTCGTCCAGTCCTGCCTGTTTAAGCGGCTGGGCATAATCTTTTAAATAATGGCCATTGCTGGTCATGGAAATACGTTTAAGGCCAAAGGCTTTCAGCGTCTGTAAGCGGGCAATAAAATTAACGATGCCTTGGCGCATCAACGGTTCGCCCCCCGTCACCCGGATCTGCTCAATCCCGTGTCGCACCATAAACTCGCAAAAAGCATACAGGGCTTCAAAACTGAGCAAATCTTTTTTATTCATCCATTCCGGATGTTCAGGCATGCAATAGCTGCATTTGAAATTACAGCGGTCAGTCACTGATATTCGCAACTTACGTTTCTGGCGTCCAAACTGATCCTGAAAGATACTGCGAGATGCTAAAACTTTCATGCTGTTCATTGCTGCGGTCCATGATGAGATCTGCACGGTTATTTAACAGTCTTGATTTACTGCGCTATTTCTTCACAATGAATGAGCAATAAGTGTTCCAACTTTGCACAAATTTATTTTTAATGAATGTTAATGGATAATATTTGTTCTTTTTTAGTCCGAAAGTTTGCTCGAAAAATAAAAAAAGCAATATTTTGGTGAGCCAGAATATGATAATTTGGCTTTTAGCATTTTAAACGCTAGAGAAAGTTAAGCTGTTGATGCTGCTGTAGCTCATCAAATGAATTAATGCTGTGGAAAAACAGGGCACGATTTTTAAAACTTGCCCGCTGCATGTGCATGTCAGCAAAACAGCGTTTTAAACTGCGCTGATCCTGTTCAAGATGTTGTATAAGCGTGGGTAAGCTGCTGCGTTTCATCAGACAGAATGGAAACAATGCCTTTTCATTGATTTCAACCACCGCCACTTCAGATAAAGGATGTCGTTGCAGGGCCTGATGTAAACGTGAAATGACCTTTTTGGGAATATAAGTCACATCACAAGGCACGAACAGCACATAATCAGATTCCACATGTGACCAGGCACTCTTCATGCCCATCAATGGTCCCTGAAAGCCGGGTTCATCGTCCTGATAAAAATCAATCGAAGGAATCATCCGTTTATAAATAGAGTGATCCCGATGGCTATTGACCCAGACTTTGCTTGCCCGGGACTTCAGTTGCTGATGGATTTTAATCAGCTGGATTTCATCATCAAATTTGTGCAGCAATTTATTGATGCCATTCATGCGCCGCGCTAAACCTCCGGCCAGAATCACCACGTCGGTTTCCGGATAAGACACCGTCTTCATCACTCTTCTTTTCATTCTATGCACTCCGTCTGGCAGGCCTTAATCAGGCCTCTAATTTCTGGCAAACACGAACCACAATTTCCTCCGGCTTTTAGACATGCAGTCACCTGTTTTTCATGCGTGATATTTTTATCTTTAATGGTTTGAATAATTCGGTTCTTACCGACCTTAAAACAGCTACAGACCAATGCCCCTTCACTATTTCCCATCGACATGGCCTGACCTGCCAGCAATGCTTTACGATGCAATGCACTCAGACGTTCACGTCTAAACAGGCCAGCCACCCAGTCACGATCTGGCAATAGTGCCGCCGGTGCGATATAAAAACTGGCAATTAACTGGCCATCCTGAAGCACCACACTATGACTGATATGCGCCGTTTGATCTTCGAGATTCAGCCATTCAAAGCTTTCATCATCAAAGGCTAACAGGCTCTTGATCTGCCCGGTGATGTCAGAAAACCTGCGCCGGTCTGCCAGTTCATACCGGATGGCCTGAGTGGTTTGAATTTTGCTCCACCACACCGTATTTTCAATTATGGTCTGGATCTGCTGCTCAAAGCCTTCCCGCACATACAGCACGCCCTGCCACTGGGTATAAAATGGCTGGATCATCACTGGAGTATGCTTAAATTCTGGTTCGCCAGAAATCGGGTCAACTACCGGATTCACCACTTTGCCAATCCGCGCATCGGACGCAAACTGGTCGTTCCAATGAATCGGTGCAAAAATCTGGCCACGTCGCATATTTTGTGAAAATTGCACACGGAGTACACAACTTCCCCAAGCGGATTTCACCTCGACCAGCTCGGCATCTTTCAAGCCATATTTCAGCGCATCGTGCGGATGCAACTCACAATAAGGCTCAGTACGATGCTGGGATAAACTGGCAGATAATCCGGTACGACTCATGGTGTGCCATTGATCGCGAATCCGTCCGGTATTCAGGATCAGCGGATATTCAGCAGAAATAGCATGTATGGGATTGGCGGCAACTGTCGGCACTAATCTGGCCTTGCCATCTGCATGACTAAACTGGCCTGGGCTAAATAGTTGACCAACCTGATGAACTTCTTGCTTATCCCAAACCGGCCACTGGATCGGTGCCAGATTATGATATTCTGCAAAACTGAGATGAGTTAAACCTTGCAGGTTGAAATAGCGGAAATTTGGCGTATCTGCGCGTTGCGAAAGTGAACCATTCTGATAGGCAGATAAACGGGCATGTTCCAGAAAAATGTCATGGCTATTGTTAAAGTCAAAACCGCGAAAACCTAAGACCTGAGCCACCCGGGAAATGGCCCACCAGTCTGCTTCGGCTTCACCCGGAGCCGGCAAAAAAGCCTTTTGCCGGGAAATACGGCGCTCCGAATTGGTGACTGTGCCATCTTTTTCGCCCCAACCTAGAGCCGGTAACAGTACATCGGCATATTGCGTGGTATCGGTGTCGAGACAAATATCGGAAACGACCACAAATTCACACTTTTCCAGAGCGCGTTTAACCTGATCTGCATCGGGCAAACTCACGATCGGATTGGTGGCTATAATCCAGATGGCTTTAATTTTCCCGCTTTCCACCGCTTGAAATAAATCTACCGCTTTTAATCCGGGCTGCCGCGCGATGACCGGGCTTTGCCAGAAATCCTGCACCAGTTGCTGATGCTGCGGGTTATCCAGATCCAGATGACTGGCCAGCATATTAGCCAGCCCCCCGACTTCCCGTCCGCCCATCGCATTCGGCTGACCGGTCATAGAAAAAGGTGCCGAACCGGGTTTGCCTATTTTTCCTGTCAATAAATGACAGTTGATAATGCTATTGGCCTTGTCTACCCCTTGAGAGGATTGGTTTACGCCCATGGAAAACAGGCTCATAATTTTATCAGTCTGGGCAAATTTCTGAAAAAATAAGGTTAATTTTTCAATAGTAATCCCGGTTCGTTGAACCACGCTTTCAATCGATGACTCTGTCGAGCTGCTGGCAAGCGCCTGCTCCAGACCTTGAGTATGGTGTGTAACAAAATCCAGATCGGCATGACCATTTTGCTGAAGATATTGCAACAAGCCATTAAACAGCGCGACATCCTGACCTGGTAAAATCGGCAAGTGTAAGTCTGCCGCTTCACAGGTTGCGGTAAAGCGTGGATCAATCACCACTACAAATAAATCCCGCTCTTCTTTGGCTTTCATGATGCGCTGATAAAGCACCGGATGGCACCAGGCGGTATTGGAACCCACCAAGACCACCATTTCTGTCTGCTCAAAATCTGTGTAGCTGGCCGGTACCAGGTCTTCGCCGAAAGCCCGTTTATGTGCCGCCACAGCAGAAGACATACACAGTCTTGAATTGGTATCAATATTGGCAGTACCCAGATAGCCTTTTACAAACTTGTTCACCACATAATAGTCTTCAGTCAAAAGCTGGCCGGAGACATAAAAGGCGATGCTGTCACGTCCATACTGATCAATACATTGCTGAAATTTATTGGCAATACTTGAAATGGCATGATCCCAAGTGCTTATTTGCCGCTGTTCTTTTCGACCTGTCATCGGATGCAGAAGCCGGGTTTTTAAGCCAAGTGTATCGGCGAGATGACTGCCTTTAATACACAACTTGCCCAAGTTCGCAGGATGCTGAACATCGCCTTCAACCTGAACCTTTTCACCCATAGGAGTTTGGCTTATGTGCGCGATGACGCCACAGCCTACTCCACAATAAGGACAGGTCGTCTGAGTGGTTTTTATTTGGGATTCAGTAGAGCTATGTAGTTCCATAATCGGAATACTATTCATTGCTGCTGCGCTCCTTAATCATCCAAATTCACTTGTTTCACCAAATCTCTGATATCTAGCTTTTACAGGTTTGATTTAAATTTTTTCTATGTCTCAAAAGCTTTAATCCTCACCAACCCTCCTTTAATAAAGGAGAGAGGTTCCCCTCTTGTTTAAAGAGGGGTTGGGAGATTGATCCGATTACCCTGCCTTTTTTAATGCAAAATCCCGACCAAAAAGCAGTTTGCTGCGGATATTACTAATCGGTGTCTGATCTGCAATCAGTTCTGCATACCAAGCTCCATCTTCGGTATCGCCAAATAGCACCGCACCAATGACCTTGTCCTGCTGGATAATGATCCGTTTATAGATTTGACGTTTTTCATCATTCAGCACGATATCTTCAAAATCATCCTGAGGTTCAAAATTTCCGGCTGAGAAGACATCACATCCGCTAACCTTGAGTTGGGTCGGAACAGTCGGTGCCTTAAAGGTCAGTCGGCCATGTTCAGCCAGATGCGTCGCGCAGATAAAGGCCTGTCCCCATAATGGCTCAACCAGTCCAAAGGTCTGGCCACGATGCTCAATGCATTCACCCACTGCATAAATACTCGGGTCATAGGTTTGCATGGTGTCATTCACCAGCACCCCACGATTGCAGCGCAGACCAGCCTGTTCAGCCAGGGTTTTATTTGGTCGAATCCCGACGGCGAAGACCACCAAATCGGCATCCAGCACTGTCCCGTCTTTTAGTCGCAGTTGAGTCACGTGACCATCAATACCGAGCAGCTCTTCGGTGTTGGCTTCAGTGATGATTCGGATGCCTTTATCTTCAATTGATTTTTTCAGCATTTGACTGGCTTTCATATCCAGTTGACGATCCATAATACGGTCCATCAGATGCAGCACAGTTACATTCATCCCCTGCTGCTTCAGTCCATAAGCTGCTTCTAGACCCAGCAACCCACCTCCAATCACGACGGCATTTTGCTTGGTTTTGCAGTAATCCAGCATGCGGTTAACATCCTGAATATCCCGGAAGCTAATCACGCCTTCAAGTTCAGCACCCGGAATAGGTGGCATGAAGGGTTTGGAACCAGTGGCGAGAATCAGACGATCATAAGCAACGACTTCGCCTTTTTGGGTGTGGACCTGTTTACGCGAACGGTCGATAGCGATGGCAGCATCCCCAGCAATGAATCGAATGCCTTTTTCAGCATACCAGTCGGCTGAATGCAGCATAATTTCGGCAAAGCTTTTCTCACCAGACAATACCGGTGACAACATGATCCGGTTGTAATTGCCCCATGGCTCTTCCCCAATCACGGTAATGTCATAACGATCTGGCGCCATATCCAGCAAGTCTTCCAGACAACGCATACCCGCCAGTCCATTCCCGATCAGTACCAGTTTTAAGCGCTCTGTGTTTTGACCATTACTGGAAATATAAGTTTTTTGTGGAGTCGGACTCACCAGAACTTTGCCATTTTCAATTCGGGTTGGAAATACCAGTAATTTCTGCTCTTGTTCTTCCAGACAACGACCGGTCACCAGACTGAAATGCTGCTTGTAAATTGGGGATGCGACTACACGCTCACCTTGCAGATCACCCAGAATGCCACGTGCCATAACATTGGCCAGACTAAACGGATCCTGATTGCTGAGTGCATAAACCCGCTGTTCCTGACCCACGCGAAAAATTGCAATCTGCTGATCTTCAATCAGGGCTGCCACACCGGTATTCGGAGTGATCTCATCCAGTTTGCAGACTTCATACCAGTTCAGTTCGTTCATGTCTTTTAAAATTGTCATTTTCATTCTCCCTGACTGTGGTATTTAGGCTTCAACCACTGGAATACGGTTTAAATCACGTTCAGCTTCTGTCTTTGGACGAATCTGGCCACGTACAGGCGCAAACTGAATATGCGGGTCATTCTGCTCGGCTGCTTTGGCATTGATAAAGGTCTTAAAGCGTTTGCGTACTTCAGGATCTTCAATCGCGCTGCGCCATTCATCCTGATAAGTGCCAATCACATGCTGCATACGGCTTTCCAGTTCAGTAGCAATGCCGAGCGAATCATGCACAATGACATCTTTGAGATAGTCCAGCCCGCCTTCCATATTGTCACGCCATACGCTGGTGCGCTGCAGACGGTCCGCCGTCTGGATATAGAACATAAAGAAGCGGTCGATATATTTGATGAGTGTGGGAGTATCCAGATCCGAGGCGAGCAGTTCAGCATGGCGCGGTTTCATGCCGCCATTGCCGCATACATATAGATTCCAGCCTTTTTCCGTGGCAATGACACCGACATCCTTGCTCTGTGCTTCTGCACATTCACGGGTACAGCCGGATACTGCCATTTTAGTTTTATGTGGTGAACGCAGGCCTTTATAACGGTTCTCCAGGAAAATTGCCAAGCCGACAGAATCATCGACCCCGAAACGGCACCAAGTGCTGCCCACGCAAGATTTCACCGTACGTAAGGATTTGCCGTAGGCATGTCCGGACTCGAAACCGGCATTGATCAGTTTCTCCCAGATTTCAGGCAGTTGATGTACCTGTGCACCAAACATGTCAATTCGTTGTCCGCCCGTGATTTTGGTATATAAACCATAATCTTTGGCGATCTGACCGATGGTAATCAGGCCATCCGGAGTAATCTCGCCGCCTGCCACACGTGGCACAATCGAATAGGAACCATCTTTCTGGATATTGCCGAGGTAGTAGTCGTTACTATCCTGCAAACCGGCATGACTTGGTTTCAGAACAAAATCATTCCAGCAGGATGCCAGAATATTGGCTACAGTCGGTTTGCAGATATCACAGCCCATGCCGTGCCCATGTTGCTGAATCAGGTCAGAGAAAGTCTTGATTTCATGCACGCGTACCAAGTGATACAGTTCCTGACGCGAATAGGCAAAATGTTCGCACAGGTGATTGTTCACCGTGACACCCTGACGTTGTAATTCAGATTTGAGAACCTGCGTTACCAGTGGCGCACAGCCACCGCACGCCGTTGCAGCCTGGGTGCATTTTTTCAGTGCACCCAATGAAGTTGCACCGCCATCAATGGCTGAACAGATATCAGCTTTGGAAACGTTATTACATGAACAGATGGTCGCACTGTCAGGCAATAAATCGATGCCACTACCACCCGATTTGGAGGTCGACTGATCAAAGCCCGGCATGATCAGGCTTTCCGGTTGTTCCGGTACAGCCAGACCATTCAGCATCATTTGTAGAAGATCGCTATATTCTTTGGCACAGCCCACCAGCACCGCGCCCAGCAGCTTGGTCTTATCTGCTGACACCACGATTTTTTTATAAACCTGCGCGGCTTCATCAGCATAGAAATAGCTCAAGGCACCAGGTGACATGGCATGTGCGTCACCAATAGAAGCAACATCCACACCCATCAGTTTGAGTTTGGTGCTCATGTCGGCGCCAGTGAATGCATGACTCTCTTGGCCCAGTACATGTTTCGCCGCGATACGCGCCATGTCATAGCCCGGTGCAACCAGACCATAAATTTTATTGTCCCAAAGTGCACATTCACCAATGGCATAAATGTCCGGATGTGAGGTCTGGCAATAATCATTAATGATGATGCCGCCACGCTCACCAATCAGTAGACCACTTTGGCGCGCCAGTTCATCACGCGGACGAATACCGGCCGAGAACAGGATGATATCGGTTTCGAGCACGGAACCATCTCCGAACTTCATTACATGCTGAGTGCTGTCACCATCTTCAATACTTGACGTGGCCTTTTGAGTATGTACCTTGACACCAAGGTCTTCAATTTTAGAGCGCAGTACCCGGCCGCCCAGATCATCAATCTGCACCGCCATCAGACGCGGAGCAAATTCTACGACATGGGTTTCCAGATTCAGATCTCGCAGGGCTTTCGCTGCTTCCAGCCCTAGCAAGCCGCCGCCAATCACTACGCCAGTTTTGGCATTCAGACTGGCTGCGCGAATGGCATCCAGATCTTCAATGGTACGATAAACAAAGCAATTCTGACGGTCATTACCCGGGATTGGCGGTACAAAGGCATAAGAGCCGGTAGCAAGAATCAACTTGTCAAAACTCAGCACATCACCCTGGTTGGTGGTGACGGTTTTATTGAGCTGATCAATTTCAACTGCTTTGGTATTAAGACGCAAATCAATGCCATAGGCATCGGCAAAATCACTACGACACAGACTCAGATCCTTGACCGACTTGCCGCTGAAATATTCAGTCAAATGTACCCGGTCATAAGCTAAATGTGGCTCTTCTGCCAAAATGGTCAGCTGAATGTCATCACCGACCTGTTCCAGTACAGATTCGATGAATTTATGCCCCACCATGCCATGCCCAATCATGAGAATTTTCATATCTGCACTCCAACTATTGTTTTTTTAAAGATGATAAAAAGCCGCATATCACGTCTAGGCATTGATATGTCTGCTGATTGAATATGTTGTAAATACCGCAACCCAGCGCTTTGTAATGCTGGAGGAAGGGTTGAAACGCTTGTGCGTTTTGTATTGCTGAACAACTGACCATGTCATTTATCCTGTGCTGAACGAAATACCAATCACACTCCTTGAAAGTGCAATTACGATCAGAACGGACATCGTTGGCCGTTGTTAGTATTGAAAGTCATCTTTGACGATTTAATAAATGCAGAAATCGTGCCAACTTTTCCAATAAGAAAACGCCTTATTTCAGGCAGATGATCTACCTAAACGCTTCATTTTGATCAGCCATCAGCTGAAATCCCTAAAGCTATGCACTAAATTGAACAGAAAAATAGAATTTTATGCACCAATTTAATGGCATGTTTTTTGCTTTACTCCTGCTTGAATATTCCTTAGGCCTTACTTGAAAATATTCCATGTCCAAATTACGAATTGCTCTTATTGATGATGATCTGGAGCGCGCCCAATTCATCCAGGAATCCTTACTTTCACATGATTTTCAGGTGGTGGCCTGTTTAATCCTGAATGACCTGAATATGGTACATGTTAAGGGTATTCATGCAGATGTGATCCTGCTGAATATGAATCATCCGCATCGGGATATTATTGAAAGCTGTGTCAGCCAATATGAACTTCCGACCGTGCTGTTTACCCAGAACTCCAATAAAGACACCATCAAAAGTGCGATTGATGCCGGAATCACGGCTTATATTGTCGATGGTATTGATCCCACCAAACTAGAAAGCATTCTGGAAATTTCAATTGAACAATTCCGCAAACATAAAAAGCTGCTGAACGATTTAAAAGAAACCCAGGACAAGCTGATTGACCGTAAAGATATCGATAAAGCCAAAGCCCTGCTCATCCAGCTGCATGCCTTAACGGAAGAGCAAGCTTTTGCTTTATTGCGTAAAAATGCCATGAGTCACCGGATTACCATTGGTGAAATGGCCAGACGCTTACTGGATGCACAGAAGCTGTTACTGGGCCAATAAGGAAAAGCATATGTCCACATTAGAAAAAACTGAACTCAATATTGGCTATATTCCTTTACTTGATTGTGTTGCCATTCTCTGGGCCGAAAAACAGGGGTATTTTGCTGAGCAAGGATTAACCATCAATTTAATCCGTGAAGCCTCCTGGTCAAGTTTGCGTGACCGTCTGGCTTATGGCTTTTTGGATGCTGCACATTGTCTGTCCGCCATGTTGCCCGCTGCTGCCTTAGGCACAGACCAGTTACAGGTGGCTTTGCAAACCCCTCTAGTACTGAGCGTGAATCAGGCTTTTATTAGCCTGCGCCAAGATCTGTATTATGAACTCGGCATCCAGCCTGGGGATGATGAACAGAGTACCTCAAAAAAACTGGTGCAGGCTTTACAACAGAATCATCCCATCAATCTGGCCTATGTCTATAAATATTCAATTCACCATTACTGTTTAAAAGAATGGTTGGCGCTGACTGATCCACAACTGGCCAAGAATATCCAGCTGATGACCTCTCCACCGCCTTCCATGGTAAAAGGAATTTCGGAACAAGTATTCGATGGTTTTTGTGTGGGAGAACCCTGGAATATTCAGGCCAAACTTGAAGGCTATAGCTTTATCGTTGCGGCGAGCCAGAATGTCATTCCAAAAGTTGCCGATAAAGTCTTGGCCATGACCCAGGAATGGGCAGAACAGCATCCATTTACTGTAGAGGCAGTGGTCAAGGCAGTACAAAAAGCGCAGGATGATTTAAAGCAGCGCCCTGATCTTTCCGAAGTCTGGGATATGTTAGTCGATTATCAGATTATTCAGTTTGAATGTTCCGCCCAGCGGCATGTCTATGACTTTTACAAGATCAAGAATATTATCCGGAATTTTGTTGGGAAAAGTGCCCAACCGAAAGTCGATGATTTTATCTGGCTCCTGCAGCAGATGCAGAAATGGGAAGATATTGAAATGACCGTAGCCGAGAAAAAACAGATTGCAGAACAGTGCATCTATAGTTTGCAAAGCCAGCATGCAGACATTATTGGCTAAATGATGTTACTGAAAAAAGAGGCCTGATTTTTCAGGTCTTTTTCATTGAGTCTATTTTCCAGAAAATGATTAAAAAATCTCTGCATTCTGATCTAACTTCTTGAATATAATTAAGAGTTGTCTGCTAATTTTTGCTATAAAAATAAGTCCTTTTTAAAGTCATTTCAGGATTTGGGATGAAATGGCATCCATTTTGCTTATTTAGTATTACGTTTTATAAAAATTGTAATATTGAGGGGCAACACTATGAGTTACGTTGCGCGTGAACTCAGTCAAAGAAATAAGTTACTGTTTGGCTTGGGGTCGTTTTTAATACCAATTCTGATCTGGTGTGCAGTCAGTTATTTGCCATTTATCTGGCATCCACAAGTCCAGATTACGGATTCAGGTAGTGTTGCCTATTTACAGGTCGAGAGTCGTATTGATAAAGACCAGTTTTTTTCTGCTGCGCAGTCTGCGGTAGATCAGGGTCTGGCTCCGCCGCAGGGTATTCTGGTCAACCCGATTTATCTGCCTGCACCGCATCAAGTGGCAATTGCACTGATCACAGCTTTTACCACGGAGCCTACCCAAGCCAATGCACCCTGGTTTCATGAAAGTCTGTGGCACAGTATCAAGTTGGTCTTTACCGCGTTCTTTATTTCTTCCTTGGTTGGTATTCCACTCGGTATTTTATGCGGGTTTTCCAATAAAATTTCCCAGCTGACCGAGCCCTTTGTCGAATTTTTTCGTTATTTGCCTGCTCCGGCCTTTGGTGCACTGGCAGTCGCAATTCTCGGAATCAATGATGCACCCAAAATTGCCATTATTGTGATTGGAACCCTGTTCCAGCAAATCCTGATTATTGCCAATACCACACGTCTGGTGGATCGCAGCCTGATTGAAGCCGGTTTTACTCTGGGCACAAATAAACTCAAAAGTCTGTTACATGTGGTGATTCCTGCCGCCCTGCCTGAAATTTACCGCAATCTGCGTGTGCTGCTCGGCTGGGCATGGACTTACCTGATCGTAGCAGAACTGATCGGCAGTACCTCCGGGATTACCTGGTTCATTACCCAGCAAGCCCGCTATCAAAACTTTGATAATGTCTTTGCCGCGATCCTGATTATCGGTGTGATTGGCCTGCTTTGTGATGTGATCTTGATGAAACTGGGACAACGCTTATTTAAATGGAAACCGGGAGCTAACTGATGCAAAACACTGAATTTAATACCCGCGAATACTTTGACAAGATTTATAGCCGTCCGGTGATTCTGGAAGCGAAGCAACTGACACAAAAATTCAGTCATGGCAAAACTGAACGTACGGTTTTAAATGCACTCAATTTGAAAATTCATAAGCGTGAATTTATCTGTGTGATTGGTCCTTCCGGTTGTGGCAAGTCTACTTTTAGTCGTGTGGTTGCCGGTCTGGATCCTTATAGCAGTGGTGAGATTCTGGTGGATGGCCAGCCGATTACCGGCCCAAGTCCAGAGCGTGGCATGGTGTTCCAGGGCTATACCCTGTTTCCATGGAAAACCGTCAAGGAAAATGTCATGTTTGGCCCGCGCATGAAAGGCCAAAGTAGTGCAGCGGCCGAAGCGCAGGCACGTGAATGGATCAATATCATTGGTCTGGAAAAGTATGAAAACCAGTATCCGCATGAGCTGTCTGGCGGGATGAAACAGCGTGTCGCGATTGCCCGGGCTTTGGTCAATGAACCGAAGATCCTGTTGATGGATGAACCCTTTGGAGCACTCGATCCGCATACCCGGCAAAAAATGCAGCGTCATCTGATGGATCTTTGGCAAAATATCGACATCACCATCATTTTTGTGACTCACGATATGGATGAAGCCATTTTACTGGCCGACCGGATTGTGGCACTGAAAGCCAATCCGGGTGAAATCAAGGAAATTATTGAAGTCGATTTACCTCGCCCACGTCATCCTGATGTGATGCTCACACCTGAATTTAAACAGTTAAGACAACGTGTCGATTATCTGGTGCATGCTGAAGAAGATGAACTGGATCCGGCACTGGCAGAACTGCCGGTCATTCCGCGTATGACCAAGGTCAGCAGCAATAAATAATCTTATCCAAAATGCCTTTGGGACGACCCGAAGGTTTTAATCGCTGTGTTGGACGACCAACATTAGAGGTGATTATCATGCAAGCGCAATATGTACTCCCACTGGTTGATATTTCAAAATTACAAAGTCCGGATTTAGCCGATCGTATTGAAGTTGCTCATGCTCTGGATCATGCCTGTAAAGAAGTCGGATTTCTTTATCTGCAAGGTAGCCAGTTTAATTCTGATTACGCCAAAGCCCTGATTGAAATGGCCCAGTCCTATTTTTCTCAGGATCTGGACACCAAAATGCAGCACTATATTGGCAAATCAAAAAACCATAGTGGCTATGTGCCGATTGGCGAAGAACAGTTTGCCGGCAACAGTTATGATTTAAAAGAAGCCTATGATGTCAATTATGATTATCAGGGGGTAAGAAAAGACTGTCCTTTACTTGGGCCCACCTTATGGCCAGACCATCCGGATTTCAAGTCTATTGTCAGCCAATACTATAGTCATCTGCGTGAGATCAGCCGGCAGATTTTTTCTGCCTTTGCACTGGCGTTGGGCGTTCGTGAGGACTTTTTTGAAAGCAAAATTACTGATGCACCAAGTCAGCTACGCTTGATTCATTATCCTTATAATCCGGAAGTGAAAGACGCCGAAGGCATTGGCGCACATACCGATTACGAATGCTTTACCCTGCTGTTACCCACCGCACCCGGCTTACAGGTTTTGAATAAAGCCGGTGAATGGATCGACATTCCCCTGATTGAAAATACACTGGTGATGAATATCGGGGACATGATGGAAATTCTGTCAAATGGTAAATATCTCGCCACCAAGCACCGCGTGAAAAAGGTCTCGGAAGAACGTTATTCATTCCCGCTGTTTTGCGCCTGCAATTATGACACCGTGATTGAACCGGTTATTCACACTGAAAATTCCAAATATTCTGCCCTGATCGGGGGCGAGCATCTATTTAATCAGACCGCCCAGACCTTTCAATATTTAAAACATCGCGTTGCTAGCGGTGAACTGGTCTTAAAAAATGCTGTACCACTTTCCTCTTTTGGACTTGAAGAACAGGCGGAGACAGCATCATGAATCTGTTTGAAGTAATTAAAACTTTAAAGCCCACTACCCCTCAGCCAGAGATTATTCCGGGCTTTTTATATGGGGCATTTCGGCGTAAAAGCATCAGTTTTTATAATGGCCTAACTGATGAAAATACCATTGTGTACTGGTTTCAGTCGCACAGTTTTACCATTGATCTTCGTCTAAAAAGCCAGACGGGAACTGCTGTTCAGGAACGCCAAGGCTGGATTGGCAATACGCTTTGGGATAACGCCAGCCAGCTCTTGTCTTGGGAAGTGAAAGACTACGCCAATTACCAGAATCATGTGCAGTGGCCGGAACCAGCCAAGCTACATGCGATTGGCAACTGCATTCTGGAGTTTTCTCCAAGTAATGTCTATGTCGAAGACTGGCGCCAGCAGGTACAGCATGGTTTATTTTTAGGCTTGCGCCTTCAGTCTGCACTTGATGTTCAATCTGGTCAGACACTGGAAATGGATGGTGGCCTGATTATTTGTGCTGATCATATTGCCTATGCCCTGACGCGTTTGCCTGAAGTGCAAAGTGCAGTCGCTCAAATGGATTTGAAAGCAGTCGATCCGACCGTGTTTGCCTTGGTGGAAAGTTTTGAAGTTTCTATCGGGACTGATGGTCAAGCTAAAACTTACAGCACCCGCACAAGCGAAACAGGCAAAGCCTTTAAGCTGGAAAATTTTGAAGTTCTCAATGAAACCCGTCTGGTTCAGCATGTGATTTTAGATGGTCGCGACATTGACCTGATTTTTGAGCTGGATATATACCAGCCGGATTACCAATTTCAATATGCAACCCCCACGACTACACAAGCTGAAAGCTGGCTGAAGTCAGAACAGGATCACCTGATGCAGCATGCAGAACGGGTGTTATAGGGAGAAATATGTCTTTTTTATATCTATCGATTGCCATTATTGCAGAAGTCATTGCAACTTCTGCATTGAAAGCTTCCAATGGTTTTAGCGTGCTCTGGCCTTCACTTGCCACCATTGTCGGTTATGCCGTTGCCCTGTTTTTCCTGTCACTGACCATGAAAACCATTCCGATGGGCATTGCCTATGCAATCTGGTCCGGTGCCGGCATTATCCTGATTTCAACGGTTGGTCTCTTGGTATTTAAACAGCAACTGGATCTTCCTGCGCTGATCGGGCTGGCATTTATGATCATTGGCATTATTTTTATCAATGTCTTTTCCAAAAGTACCCAGCTTTAATTTTTTAATATTCATCTGATAGTAAAAAATCCCCAATCTGGGGATTTTTTATGGGTTTAGATTATATTCCCGAATGAGGAGATATGCTCTATTTGAGTTCTTGTACTAATGTGGGAACAATCACGCCATCCACATTCATTTCAGTCGTATAAATGCCGTTGGCCACATTGAACTTGTTCACATGATAGCTGGAGCCATAGATCGAGTCGAAGCCATCTCCTTTGGTAAAGACTTTTTTGTTGGCGGCCAGATCAAGTAAATGCGTGCCATCAATGAACTGCATATAGGTTTTCGCATCGACACCAACCCGTTTGGACATGATCTGTGCAGCATCTTCACGAGTCGCCGGGTCATTGATGTATTTGACAGTTTTATCCCAAACCTGAATCACCTTTTTCCATTGCTCTTTATTGGCTTCCAGATGGGCTGGATTCACGGTCAAGGTATCGTAGATTAATCCAGGCTTGTCTTTAGAGGTGAAAATAATCTTGGAACCGGCCACCGCAGATAAAGCCTGATTTGCCACCGGCTGCCATACTGCAATCGCATCAATATCGGGAGTGGCAAAAACCTGTGGCAATTCATTGGTCATGGTATTGACCAGTTTGACCTCATTCAGTTTAACCTTGGCATCATCCAGTGCAGTGGACAGCAATAAGTGATCGACCAGACCTTTTTCAGTTGCAACCGTTTTACCGCGCAGATCCTGAATCGAATTAATGCCATTCTTGGCAATAATCACGTCATTTCCAGCTGAATAATCAGTCGCCATGATCATCACACCCTTGGTACCGCCAGAGCCAGTGACCAGATTATCACCATTGGTGACCAGTACAGCATCCAGCTGATTCGCTGCGAATGCAGAGAGTGAAGCAGAATAGTCAAACCATTTAAAATCGGCATTAACTCCGGCATCTTCCAGCCAGCCTTTTTCAATCGCCACCTGCCAGGCGACAAATCCCGGCCAGTCACTATAACCAATCCGGATGGGCTGAGTAGTCACACGTCCTTCTGCCTTGGCACTTGGTTCAGGTACTTTAGCGGTATTGTCACAACCGCTTAAAAGGATTGCAGACAGTACGGAAACGGACATCAGTGCTTTTTTGATCATTTTGCGACTTCCCCTATGCATTCACATTTAAATTTGGTATTTGAAAGTTGTTTAGATTTTATAAATTCGCGCCAGCCACCGAAATTACTGATATCTGTTGCATCCTCAAGTGCATAGCCTTCACAGATAAAGCCTTTGACCCAAGTACCATCAATCAGCTGGACATTACCGATCCCCAAAGGTGCCGGAACTTCTGCAACAATGTCTCCAAACAGTGCACGCGGAATGTCCCAGACCTCTACTTCAATTGAAAAACCTTTCGCGTTGTATTGCAGGCCAGGTTTTGGCGGTGTGGTATTTTTTAAAGCATAGAGTTTGTAATGCGAAGCAGTCCGGGTCTGCTTGATCAGAGTGCCACTGCGTGTGGTCAGCTGAAAATTCAGTGGCATACCGGTCAGATGTGCTCCGACGACAGCCAGTTTCACGCTGTGACCTGATGAGATTTCAGTTGTTTTTTCATAGCTAAGTTCAGATGTGCCTAGCTTTAATTGGCTCGCTTGCTGCCATTTTTGCCCGAATTTGGCCAGTGCTTCATCCATCCAGGCTGGCGCAATAAAGGTCACGCCCGTTGGCAGACCATCGGCACGAATGCTATTTGGTAGCGCCAAAGCTGTCAGATCGGCAAAATTGACAAAATTGGTATAAGCGCCCATGTGGCTGTTTTTGACCAGAGGATCCGCTTCTACTTCTGCAATGCGATAAATGGTGGGTGCAGTAGGCACCATCAAGGCATCAAATGGTTCAAGTGCCACATTAATTTTTCTGGCCAATTGAGCACGTTCATATTCATCCTGCATGGCATCGACCGCACTGAACCGGTCTGCCTGCGCAATAATCTGGCCAATTACCGGATGGGTCTGCTCACGTTGCACCATTTTTTCCACGGCACTGGTACGTTCAGCCACCCAAGAACGATTGTAAAGTGCAGTCGCCAGTTGTTGAAATGGAGCAAAATCAATCGGCTCAACCGTATAACCCAAGCTTTGTACACGTGCGATCGCCAGATTAAACGCTTTTTCAGTTTCAGCATCGCCATAAAATTCCAGTGTATCCGGAATGGCAATTTTCCCTTTTGAAAATTGGCTCGGTACATTTTGAGGATGTACTCGGGAATAATCATCGCTGGCATCATAGCCCTGCATGACTTGTGCCACCTGCCAGGCATCATCCACCGTTAAGGCAAAAATCGAAATCACATCGATGGTGCGGCAAGCCGGAATCAGGCCTGTAGTCGAAAACCAGCCTTTGGTCGGTTTGAGTCCAACAATGTTATTGTGTCCTGCCGGTACACGTCCTGAACCTGCAGTATCTGTACCCAGTGAAAATGGCACTAATCCATTGGCTACCACTACACTGGAACCTGAACTCGAACCACCACTGATATATTCAGGATTAAAGCTGTTCTTCACGGCGCCGTATGGGGAACGCACACCGACCAGACCCGTCGCAAACTGATCTAGATTGGTTTTACCCACGACAATCGCGCCGGCAGCTTTTAATTTGGCTACTGCTGTTGCATCGGAAGTCGCCAGATAAGCTGCCTCTTTACATGCTGCTGTGGTATAGAACCCTGCAACATCAATATTGTCCTTGACCGCAAATGGCACCCCATAAAGTGGCAAGCTTTCAGTATCTGCACCAGTTAATGCATCAATTTGTGCCTGTAATTGTGCTGCCGTCGCAATTGAAATCCAGGCATGATCGTCATTATTCAACCCGGCAACATACTCAATCAGGTCACTAAGCTGGATATTGTTATTCTGGTAGGCGTGTTGCCAGTCCTGTACAGTCCATAAGTTGTGCACAGCTGTTCTCCTTAAGTGTGTTCGGTATTTTGTGGAATAGGTGGCATGACGGCATCCATCAGTTCGAGATGGCCTTTAATCACGCCTTTCAGTGCAATAAATTGTTCGCTTATTTCTTTCAGATCACTGCTCGCGCCCTGCATCAGCATGACTTGCAGGATTTTTTCATCATCCAGCTGGATATGAAGTGAGTTGATCACTTGCGCCAAATACTGCTGCTGCAGATCGACCAGCTGACTGCGCAGCGGTTTCAGGCTAACGTCATAGAGCAAGGTAAGCGTACCAACCATAACTTCATCTCGGATCACCAGATCATCAATCAGGTGGCGGTTAATCATGTCGACAATGGCCTGTGAACGGCTTTCATAGTGCTGCTCGACAATTTTTTGATCCATCGCATGCAGCGTGGTTTCTGGCACGGTAATACTGATCCGTGCCAATTTTTGTTTAGGCACGATGTTGATCCTTGGGTTGGTATTGGGAAGACTGTTTAATGTGAAAGCCTGCGCGTACGCTGAGCAGCTCAACCAAAAAGTGAAGCCATGGATGCATTTTTTTATTTGATGTCGGATTGTTCATGTGCATCTCCTGTGAATATTACAAAACCAGAATTTCGTATTACTTAGGAAAATGCAGAAAGCGTGCCAATTTTTAGTTATTTGGATGAAGTGAATAAACTTATATAAAAGGGCGAAAAAAAGCCCCATAACATTGAAATGGGGCTTGTTCTAAAGCAAAAGTAAGTTTTGTATTTCACCGGTTTATTCCATTTTGATGCTCATGTCCTTGCTATTCTTTTTATACATGAATGGTTAACCGATGTTGGTGATTATGAGTGATCAAGTGTATTGCTCTCCTCTATTTATGTTGTATATAAATAAAAGCATTAAGCGTGCCACAATATAAAAATAGAATAGATTTAAACAGAATGCGTGGGAAATTAATTACATACGTAAAAAGAGGCAAAACAAGAATGATTTATTTTTTAAGTATGCTTAAAAAAAATAGGCCATTTTGCACCATTGGGGTTCGAGGGTGCATCAAAGTGTGGCTGAACATCTCAAAAACCTTATTAAGCGCGGTTTTTGTGAACTCGAGCTCCTAGCTTATTAATACTTATCTTTACAGTTTTTTCAGTTTTAGTTTCTTCTGCAAGTTTAAACATTTTTTGTCTTCAATCAGATCCATTAGGCGTTCATAATATATCCACGGGCACGCAATAGAATGCTGGGTTGTTACAGTTCAGGATAGGGCTTCACTAAAACCATTATTGACAACTTCCATTGGGTTCTTGTTTAGGTCTGATACACTTGCGAAAAAGCATAAATGGATAATATTTTCATATTGGTGATTTCCTAGATATGTAAACAATAACCCATTTAAAGATCTATTTTTAGGTCTTAATTTCTTGTCTAATCCTCGTCTTTTTGATTTTTGAATGATTCATCATCATGATCGTTTCTGAATTTATATGTAATATCTTTAGAATTGATATTCTTAAAAATCTGTCTTTTTATTTTTCCTTTTTCAGATTCGGATAGATCTTCATTCAGAAAATACAAATTCTCTAAAAACTTTTCCTCGTTAAATTCACCAAATTTCTTCTCAAACTCTCTATTTTTAATAACTAATTCATCGTAATAAGGATTACCAGACTTTAAAAATTCTTCTTTAAATTTTTTGTATTTCAAATACTCTATGAATTTATCGGCTTCACCTATTTGTACAGATTCATTGTTATCATTCTCTTTCTTGAGATCAAATTTAAGTATAAATTTTTTATCTTTAAATTTAAGTGAATCTTTAATGTCCTGAATTGAACTGTCTTCAATATTAACATTTAGATAATTTTTTGACTTGGTTAAGAACTCATCTATCTTTAAAATATTGAAATATTCAATCCTTGCTTCATTATAAATTTCATTTTTAAGCTCCACTCTCGCACCTAGAATTTTTTTACCCTCAAAATCCTCATTAATGCGCCAATCTGATTTTGTATCTTCAGAGACAAAAATTACATTTTTGATTGCTTTATCTTTTACATAATTAATGATCTGTTTGAAAATTATCAAATCACCGAATTTACTTTTATATTCTAAATCTGAAAAATAAAAGACTTCTTCCCCTTTTTCTTTTTCATCCTCAAAACCTGGTGGTATCCTTTTTTTATAGCGATCTTCACCTTCTTTAAATAACTGATCTAACTTAACTTGTGTATCAAAAATATTTTCGCCAACTTTTTCAATTGTAAAAAATTCATCAATTTTATTTCTAACTATATCTTCAGAATTTAAAAAAATTCCATCTTTATCTTGAGAGTAGATTTCAGCTTTTAATTCTTGAATACTTTGTCTTAATTGTAAATTAACGTTATCAATTTTATCTTTAATATCATTTTGTATTTCTTGAATTTTTGTATTAATGGTTGGAAAGTTTTTTATTATTGAGAACTCATTTTGGAAAGTTGTGAATAATTTTTGATCAAAACCAATTGTGTGTGCCAATTCATCAGATCTTTTCTTCATTTCTGTGAAAAACTTTCTTCTATTTTTTATTATTTTTAGTCTGTTTCGCTGGTATTCAAGACCTACATGATAAGGAATCCATGCTCTTCCATTTAGTAACTCTAGTACTTTAAAAAAATCATTTCTATTTTCAGGTTGGAAACTATATAAGCCTAACAATACATTGGTATCAAAAACAAACAATGTTTGTTCATCTTTCCAAATTCGGCTTAGTTCAGCATCATTATGCTCTTCATAAAAACAAGAAAATATAGATTTCATACCAAGTATAATTGAAATTATTTCAATAAATTATATATCAAATGGAATAAATAAAGACCGCCTAAGCGGTCTTTATTTATTTTTATTTCATCAAGCCACTGGTGCCAACGTAAACAACACCTGCCCCGTTTTCACCGTTTGCCCTTTTTCAATGGTAATTGCTTCAACCTTCATACGCTCAGGCGCAATAATCGGAATCTCAATCTTCATCGCTTCAATCACGGCGAGTGTCGCACCTTCTTCCACAATATCGCCCGACTGACATTCAATTTTCCAAATTGAACCCGGCATATGCGATTCCACCGCACAGCCACCTTCAGGCACTTCAACGCCTTCACCATCATCCACAGCATCCAGACTTTCAGAGACATATTCCGCAAGACCCGCTTCATGCCAGCGACGACGTTCAGCATCAAAGTTGGCTTGTTGCACCGCTTTAAATGCAGAAATAGATTCTTGGTTTTCGGTTAAGAAGTCATTGTATTCTTTTAGGTTGAGTACACCTTCTTCAATATGAAGTTTTAAACGACCTGCTTTAAAGTCCTCACGCATCTGCATCAGTTCAGTTTCAGAAACTTCATAAAACTTAATTTGGTCAAAGAAGCGCAATAACCACGGCATACCTTGTTCAAAGTCGGGGTTTTTACGGTAGCGTGACCACATTTGCGAAGTGCGACCGACAAACTGATAGCCACCCGGACCTTCCATGCCATAAACGCACATATATGCACCGCCGATCCCCACGGCGTTTTCAGGTGTCCACGTCCGCGCAGGGTTATATTTAGTCGTGACTAAACGCTGACGCGGATCAAGCGGGGTTGCCACAGGCGCACCCAAGTACACATCGCCCAAGCCCATGACCAAATAACTCGCGTTATAGACCACATCTTTCACGGCTTGTTTGTCTTTTAAGCCATTGATACGACGAATAAATTCGATATTGTCAGGACACCACGGCGCATCTGGGCGCACGGTTTGCATATAACGTTCTGTTGCAAGTTGCGTTTGTGAATCTTCCCAAGCAAGCGGTAAATACACAGTACGGGATGGCACTTGCATCTCAGTCACATCAGGCAGTTGCTCTTCCGCCACTTGAAGCATACGCAATAAATCCATCTGATCGAGTTGGGTCGAATCAAAATGGATTTGCAGCGAACGAATGCCCGGTGTCAGGTCAATAATGCCTTGAATATTTTGATCTTTGACCCATTGCACCAGCGCATGAATACGGAAACGCAGGTTTAAATCTAAAACCAGTTCGCCATATTCAACCAGCATATAGTTGTTGCCAGCAGGACGATACACCACATCAGGCGTACCATTTTGCCCTTTTAAGGTATCTAAAATGGCAGATTTCAGCGTACTGATTTCAGGATAAAATGCTTCATCAAAAGTCACCGCTTGCGTATCTTCAGCAGTTAATTGTGCATGATATTTTTCATTCAGCAATTTCGCTTGATGATAGCTGAGAGGTACAAATTTGACTTTATCGCCGGCTTTGAGCTGACCGAGTTTCCAAAGCTCAGAATTGATTACCACCGCAGGACACACGAAACCACCGAGGCTTGGGCCATCTGGACCTAAGATAATTGGCATATCCCCAGTAAAGTCGATGGCACCAATCGCATAAGCATTGTCGTGAATATTGGATGGATGCAGACCCGCTTCGCCACCGTCCTGACGAGCCCATTCTGGTTTTGGACCAATCAAACGAATTCCGGTACGGCTGGAGTTGAAGTGAATTTCAAACTCGTTGGCAAAGAAGGTATCAATATCATTTTTAGTAAAGAAATCCGGTGCACCATGTGGACCATACATCACCGCAATTTCCCAAGTATTTGAGAAGGCAGGGATTTGATCTTTGCTTAATGCTTTCACTTCATCAGATGTAAATGCCGTGATTGGAAGCATATCGCCAATCAGCAAATTACGCCCTGCATGACCACCAAACAGACCTAGAGTAAAGGTCGCTTGTGAGCCTAAATATTCAGGCACATTCAGACCGCCTTTAATCCCGATATAAGTACGGCAACCTGTGGCGATCTTGCCACATTTCAGCACCTGACCTTTACATACATTCACGGTTTGCCACATCGGAACTTGAACGCCATCCAAAGTCGATGGCATATCGCCACCTGCCAATACAATTTGGCTATCGCAATGGAATTTTAAGCTTGGGCCTTGTAGCGTACATTCCAAACCTGCGGTATTCGGTACATTGCCTAATAGTTGGTTCGCGACATTTAAAGACAGCGGATCAATCGCACCTGATGGTGGTACACCGACATCCCAATAACCCAAACGTCCTGTCACATCTTGCACGGCGGTTTGTATACCGGCTTGCAGGACTTCAATTTTTTGAGTTTTCCACTCAAAGGTATTTAAAAAACGTGTGGTTTGCGTACCGGCTTTAAAGACATTGCAGTCGATAATGTTTTGTAGATATTCAAGGTTGGTTTCAATGCCCGCCACTTGGGTTTTAGCCAATGTATCGGTCATGGCTTGGATTGCCGATTCACGGGTCTCACTTGTCACAATGATTTTGGCAATCATCGGGTCATAGAAAGATGACACGTTTGAACCTGTTTCTACCCATGTTTCATTACGCACATTGGCATCAAACTCAACATGCGTTAAAAGCCCTGCACTTGGCTGAAAGTTTTTGATTGGATCTTCGGCATAGAGACGAACTTGAATCGAATGACCTTGAGACTCAAGTTTTGATGTCGGTGCAACCCAATCACCACTGCCTAAAGTCACCATCCATTCAACAAGATCGACACCAAATACTTGTTCAGTGACGCCATGTTCCACTTGTAGACGGGTATTCACTTCCAAGAAATAGAACTCTTGTGTATCAGTATCCATCACAAATTCAACGGTTCCTGCCGAGCGGTAGTTCACCGACTGCATCAATTGAATCGCGACATTTTGGATATAAGCACGTTGTTCATCATTCAGATGTGGTGCAGGCGTTTCCTCAATCACTTTTTGGTTACGACGTTGCACCGAACAATCACGCTCGCCCAGTGCTAGAACTAAACCGTTGCCATCACCAAAGATTTGCACTTCGATATGACGAGCATTTTGTACGAATTTTTCTAAGTAAAGGCCTGCATCTTTAAAGTTGGCTTGCGCTAAATAAGACACGGTTGCATAAGCTTCTTTCAGCTCCTCCGCATTCCACACCAAACGCATGCCAATACCACCACCACCTGCGGTACTTTTCAGCATCACAGGATAGCCAATACGCTCAGCCTCAAGCAGGGCTTCAGCTTCATCAGCCAATAATTGGCTACCTGGCAATAACGGTACATTGGCTTGAATCGCCAATTCACGTGCAGTGTGTTTCAGACCAAATGCTTTCATTTGCTCGGCATTTGGGCCCAAGAACACAATGCCTTGTGCTTCACAGAGATTACAGAATTCGGCATTTTCAGACAGGAATCCATAGCCCGGATGAATCGCTTGCGCACCGGTATGTTTGGCCACTTCTAAGATTTTATCGACATTCAGATAGCTTTGGCTTGCAGGTGCATCACCAATAAAGATCGCTTCATCAGCTAAAGTCACATGCAAGGAATCACGATCTGCTTCCGAATACACCGCAACCGATTGGATGCCTAATTTTTTAAGGGTACGGATGACACGACAAGCAATTGCACCACGGTTGGCGATGAGAACTTTATTAAACCCATATTTTAAAGTCATAGTCTTATACCTCGCCTTCACGGACAATCAGTTGAATTTTTGTTGGGTTATAGGCATTACATGGGTTATTGAGCTGTGGGCAGTTTGAAATAAGGACGATGAGATCCATTTCGGCTTTAATTTCGACATATTTCCCCGGAGCAGAAATGCCATCATCAAACTTTAAATGCCCTTCAGATGTCACAGGCACATTCATAAAGAAGTTAATGTTTGGGCCAATATGTCGCACGTTTAAACCATGCTTTTTGGCAATGGGATGTTGTGACAACGCAATCATGAAATTGTTACGGCAACTGTGCATTGGGTATGTATCCAAGCTATAACGCACCGTGTTACTTTCACATGAACACGCACCGCCCAACGTGTCGTGACGACCGCAGTTATCATCGTTGATGGTGGCGATTTTATTGCCAAAGTTGGTGTATAAAGCCGTACCTTTTTCTAAATAAATCTGTTGATTAATCGCTAAGGTATCTGTTGCACTATAACGCTCTTCAGGATTTGAAGCGGAGATAAAAAGCGTATCGACCGCCTGGTTGCCTTCAAGGTCGACAATACGGAAATACTGTCCTTTTTTGACTTCGCACATCCATGCTTCACCGGCAGGACATACTTCGCTAAGTACTGATTTTTCTAAATTAACTAAAGCTGTCATGTTGTATTCCCCCAATTAAGCGCTTAATGCGTAATAACGATGATTATTTTGGAATGCGCGCTGATTTTGCGGGCATGAATCACGGCAGACATCGGTGTCGCCTAAAGGAAGCGCTTTAAAGAGTGAGAGCTGAATATCGGCAGGTGCATATTCAGTAGAATTGTCTAAGGCATGTGGTGCACTGGATAAAAACACCAAACAATCCATTTCAAAACGTAGTTCAATCACCTGATCAGTATTGTCAGATACGACATAAGACAAGTTACCGTTGTCATCTGGTTGCACTTTAGAGAATAGATTTAAGGTATTACTCAGATCCGTCGCAGATAATCCAAATTTGGTCATCTCTAAAAGCAAACTGTCTTTGCCATTGCGGTACATGTCGTTACGCGCATCTTGAAACGTTTGCGTACCAAACTGTTGTTCGATTTGCTGTGCTGTGCTTGGCGCACAAAAGGCATCGTTCCAACCGTGATCATCTTTCACAATGGATACCATCGCGCGTCCAAGGTCAGACGCTAAAATATGCCCTGTACTTAAAAATGCGCTGTGTTGACCTTTTAAGCTGTCTGGCATGTTATAGGCTTCAAGCTTATCTTCGCTATTCACACAAAACAGTGAAACATTGGCATTTGCGCCTAAAGATTTAAGTTGTAAAACTGCGCCACGCTGGATGCGTGCTGACCAGTGGTGTCCACCCGATAAACGTTCAGTCCAGAGGACTTGATCTTCGTGATAAGTAGTTGTGCTCATATGCATCCATCCCAATCTTGTACGGTTTACCTCCCGGGCTTTTATCCCTCCGTGTAGCTTGAGCTTGAAACTTAAGCCGTGAACTCTCGGTCGCAGACCTACATGAATCTTCATGTATCGGAACCCTAGATCACTTTATGATTGAGTAGATAGATGCAAAGGACGTGCCAAACTGGTAATACTATTTTTTATATTCGTAATACTTTTTTTTGAGATGGAACTGATCACTTCAGGTGCAAGGCTCTGAAAAAGGCATCAAGATGTACCAAAATAAAAAATCCCAGCTTGAACTAGGATTGTAAAATCTACAGATGAGGACTTTATCAAGATATCCAAACTGCAAAGTTATTTACTTAAAATCTCATGCAGCATGTTGCGTAACCATTGATGGCTGGTTTTATGATGACAGGACATATGCCAATACTGCTTTACAGAATAGGTCGGGAACGCAATCGGTGCCTCAAAAATCTTGAGATTGCCACGTGATAATAAAACTTCACTCAAATAATAAGGTACAGTCGCAATTGCATCGGTTTCTTGTACCACTAGCCCTACCCCCAGATAACTTGGCAGACGCATCAGAATGTCACGCTTGAGTTCCAGATTCAGTAATTCATTTTCAATGTGGTAATGCCCCATCCCGGCATCAATATCGATATGGGTTTCACGTAAATACTCTTCGGTCGTGATGCAGTCACCCGTTAGTCGCGGATGGTCTTTCGCCGCGATCACCACATAATACTGTTCAAACAGTTTCTGCTGATAAAAGCCATTCTCCAGATTTGGCAAGAAGCCCAAAGCCAGATCAATCTCACCATTGGCCATTTGATAACTGGTTTCCGAGGTAATCGGACGCACATTCAGACGGATATGGGATGCATGCTGCTTCAGATACTGGGAAATTTTTGGCAATAACACCAGATGCGATACATCGGTCATCGCCAGTGTAAAGCGCTGCTGTGAAGTGACCTGATCAAAATTGATCGTAAAATTATTGATTGCTTCAACTTTGCTCAGTGCTTCGCTGACCAAGGGAAAGAGCTGTTTGGACAGATCCGTAGGTAGCATCTCATTGCCAATACGTAAAAATAAAGGATCACCATAATGCTGGCGAATTTTATTCAGCAGATTGCTCACCGCAGGCTGGCTCATATCTAAATGATCGGCTGCCTGAGATACGTTTTTAAATTTATAGACATAATAAAAAATACTGAGCAATTTACAGTCAAGTTCAAACACAGAAATACATTTCCTTTAACTTTCTCCTCATTCGGACAGGTCTTTCATCCGCATAAGTCTATTGAGGGTCAGATTAAAATATAACACTTCGCAACTATTTTCAGGATTAAACTCGCTGTAATTTTCCGAAAAAAATACTTTTGCCAGATGAATAAATCCATTAAAAAGTACCTCAACAAGTACCTCAACGCAAAATTTCCAGCCCGGTTTGCTCAGGTCAGTTAAACATTTAAATCGTATGCGATATACTCAGCCACACCCAATAAATGGTAAAAATACAGAGAAATCTTATATGTTTCAGGATAAAAAGCTGGTCTGTTTTGATCTGGATGGTACGTTGATTGATTCTGTAGGCATCTGGAATCAGGTCGATGCAGCCCTGATTGATGAGCTCTCCAACAGAAAAGTCGATTTACATGAGATTCAGCAACAGCGCGATCTTCAACTTACCGCCTTGAGACATAGACCAGATCCTTATCTGGAATATTGTGGATTTTTAAAAGAACAATACGGTTTTGAACCAGCTAAAGAAGAAGTAAAAAATCGTCGTTATAGTATTTCCCGACATTTTCTTGATTATATCGTCGAGTTAAAACCTCAGGCAGACCTCCTGATTCAGGCTTTAAAACAGCAACAGATATCACTGGCTTTGACCACCACCACCAGTTTATTCAATGTACAGCGCTATCAGGATAACAATCGAAATATTAATTCTAAAATCAGCTTTGATGAGGACTTTTCCTTGATTCTCACCCGTGAAAATGTCCAGAACATTAAACCTCATCCCGAAGTTTATCTGAATGTTTTGCAAGCCTTTAACCTTCGACCTGAGGAATGTCTAATTATTGAAGACTCTCTAGTCGGTGTAGAAGCAGCAAATCATGCGGGCATCGAGGTAGTGGGAATTTATGACCAGCACTCCGCTCATGAAATAGATTTGATTAAAGCCAAAGCAAATTATTATGTCGAAAATTTTGCTGAATTATTAGGGTGTGTTGACACTTTTAGCTTAAAAAAATAGCGAAGTAGTAAAATCAAA
>CAUPZU010000010.1:0-98036 GCA_963516025.1 Acinetobacter lwoffii | reverse complement strand
TCGCTGTTTGTCAGAATTACAATCGGACCTAAAACAAGCACCTAAGACTGTCTTTAAATCAAATGTAAATCTGGCACCTTTGACAAATTATTTAAAAGAACAGTCTATTGAGAATATGATACCGACTGTGCCGGTTCTGCTGGTACAAGGTGAGAAAGATCAACTGGTCGATGATCGTGGTACTTATGCTTACTATCAGCAGGTATGTACGAAGCAGAAATCTATCGCCTTCCATCTCGTCAAAAATGGAGATCATCGTGATTCCTTAAGACAGAGTGAATTTCTAATTGGAAACTTTATCCATTCAGTTGAACAAGGGAAAGCTTTGAACACCTGCCCTACAAAATAACCCGGTGAGCTTTTGTATTTAATCATTAAAAACTCAAATATTTTAATCTTCATATTTATAGAATAGTCCTTTAAAGGAGCACTATTCTATAAAGAGGATAAACTAATATTAATCCGTATTCTTACTTTCTGTTAAAACTATACTTACGATTTCGAATTGTTTTGAGCCCATCATTTTTATACTTTAATTCTTTAGCAAATAATAATTAGAATGAAAGAGGTTATTTATGTGCTCGAACTATGAATTTCCCTCAAAAAAACGTCTTTCCTTATTAGATATTCATGAAGAGCAACTCGAACTGGGCATGAAACCGCATGTTTATCCTTTAGCGCCAGCCCCAATCATTATGCGCGGTGCTGATGAGTTTGAGCTGGATATCGCACGTTTCGGACTGATTCCAGCCTGGGCGAAAGAATTGAGATATGGCCGGCATACCTATAATGCACGGACTGAAACAGTGGCATTCAAACCGAGTTTCCGACATGCCTGGAAAAACAACCAGTTTGCTTTGGTACCCGTCGATACATTCTATGAACCTAAATATATAGACGGTAAATCGCACTGGTTTGGCATTTCACGTGAAGATGGCAATCCTTTTACCGTGGCGGCGATTTATGATGACGCACACATTGATGGTGAGAAAATCAGATCATTTTCGATGCTGACCATAAATTCAGATCAACATCCCTTTATGAAACAGTTTCATGACCCGAATGACGAAAAACGCTCGATTATTGTGATTCCGGAAGAATCACGACATGACTGGTTGCACTGCGATCATGAACAAGCCCATGAATTTTTCTTTGAAATGAAAGATGAATTTATTGCAAAGCCTAGAGATCAAGGTTTATCGGGAAATTAAAAAGCCCTAAACCAAGTTAGGGCTTCGTCCATATGAAAAAGCTATTTTTGCTCTCTCAATGGATTTTCCGGTTCTGCATTGGGTTTTTTCTCTGGTTTGACATGCTTATAAGATGCCTGATTACCTTTATCGTCATTCGATTCTTTATGGGGATTTGATTCTTGCTCTTGCTCTGGCTTATTTGTCATATGCATCTCCTTCATATATCTATTAAGAGATAAATATGACATCTGCTGCTAAACATCAATGTTATTTATGTTGCACATTCAGTTTTTTTAAAAGACAAACTTTCCTTCAAGTGCTCTTTTACATTTCACAATTCCTGAAGTCCATCTGAGCAAATAAGCTGTTCAGCCTGATCGTAGATGGTACAGCAAAGAATATGAATTCGCGTGCGAGCCGATATCGAATACATGAAATTTTCTAAGCTTATCCACTGCCGGAAAAAGTCTTTTCATTTCAGTAAAACCTTTAGGATGCTTGGCCTTAATCAGTCAATCCCCACCAGCTAATGCAGTTTCAGCCTGTGGCCTCTTTTGAATTGCTTCAAGAATTCGAGCATGGGTGATCACACGCATAAATTTTATTGTATTCCAGTTCTAAGCAGCTAAGAATTTATCAAAACGTAATCCTATTGAAATGATTCTTTTATAAAGTATTCCTTGTGAGAAATTATGTTTAGATCCAAAAATTTCATCAGTAAAGAAAAACCCCGCCAACTGATGATTGAACGGGGATCGATCTTCATTAATATGTCTGATGATTTGGCACATTATTCAATATTTTTCAAGCAATCACGACACTGTTTGACCTCATCATGGTCACACGTGTAGTTAATTTCAGTCGCACCATGAAGACCAAATAAACAAAATATAAATTGCATCATGTTTTTCTCCTGAGTGTAAAAAGCTCGATCCAACATCAAGCTTTATTGCTTTAAATATAGAATGACTCAATACAAAATGATTGGATCAGCGATCTAGAACAACTTCAGTACTCAGCTCTGTTTAGCCTTTAAGTAAAATTGAAGCTTTTGGGGCTAAGTTCGTACAGGCTCTTCAGCTTGAGTCGTCTGATCCTTTTTACAATGATCACTTTTACAATGCTTGCTGCTCATCATCTGACACATTTTCTCTTTGCAAGATTTAAAACAACAGCCGACCATCACGCCCATGCCAAATGCGCATATACATCTCATCATAGCTTTGTCCTGTCTTTTCGTGAAAAGAGATATATAAATAACATCTATTCATGTATCTCTCCTGAGGGAATTTTCAGGCTTTATGTTGTGTATGAAAACTTATGTGAAAGAGAGTGAGCAAAAAATACAATCAGCAAAGAAAAAACAAGATTTAAAACGGAAAAGAAAAAGCCTGTTTAACTCTCCTAAATTAAACAGGCTTTATAATGTGCTGATTTTTAATTATTTTCATTAAGTTCTTAGAATGCCGCCAAGATATCACTAGCCATCCAGCCAATCTGTGTAAGATATATAGATGCAATGTTTCAAAATATGAAAAACCAGTTACTTTTGTTAATTAAATGACTGTAATTTATCCAAAAATATTTTTAATGAGCAAATAAGATTATTAAATAACCAAAACCCAAGAAGAATTGCTAAACCTATAAATGAGAATGGGTTAATTCAGATTTTTAGGAGAAAATTCCTTATTTCAGTCAATATCGGATGTTATGAATGTTCAATGTCTCATAAAGTTTATAGATCATTGCTTTCTTTTTAGTCATTTCTCTCTATAATTTTTCATATGAGCAATAACAATATTTTGGCAGCATGAAAAATCGCATACTAATTACTTTATTAATGAGTCTGGCAATAAGCGGCTGCCAAAAACAGCAAGCAGAGAATTCAGCCGAGGCTGCTGCAAATATTAAAGCGCAGTTTGAACAGTCAGATAATCAACTCAGTGCTTATCTGGACAAACTCGACTCTTCAACAATTAGTCTGGAAGAAAGAACACGCATCCTGTGTGAACAATATCCTAAAGAATATAAAAATAACTACATGCCTGCTCTGCTAAAACTTGCACCCAAGGAATATACAGAAAAAGAGTTGCTCACAGACCTAGACAATGCCTTGAATTTCTACAAGCTAAAAGCCAATATTCAGTGTTAATAAATACTTAGTCTAATCGTGCAATGAAATATAAAAAAAACCGCCTGAATCAGGCGGTTTTTTTATGAAGAGCATATATCTTAAAAAAGATTAACGCTGTGGCTTTCACTGATCTTGTTGATTACGTGAACGTTGTTGTTGCTGGTTACTGTTTTGCTGTGGCTGTTGTTGCTGTTGGCCTTGCTGGTTTTGTTGCTGCTGGTCGCGCTGTTGCTGGTTGTGTTGACCACCCTGCGGCTGTTGTTGTTGCTGGTTATTTTGTTGTTGATTTGGGTTTTGCTGGTTGTTTTGTTGACGCTGCTGATCTTGATTGCGCTGTTGATTTTGCTGTTGCTGTTGTTGCTGCTGTTTCTGTTGGTCTTGCTGTTGATTATTAGCCATGGTGGTATTCCTTACTATTTGCTTTAAATTAAAAGCCGATAGGTTTCGACTTAATATCTACTCTACGCATTTTTCAGATTTCGCCAACCTTTAACCTGTTACAGATTAATTCAATGTAAAAAATAGTAAGATAAGTACTTGAAGTGGAGATTAATGCGCAACATAAATTACCTGATATAATGCAACAGAAACATAATGAAAGACTTTATAGGTCAAAAATTTATTATCCAATAAAAGGAATAACTTAAGTCCTATTTCATATATAGGAAATTTTTAATAAAATTTAAAAAGCGTTATTAAACAGAACTACTTAATAACTATACTATTGATATTTATAAATATATAAAAATAAATCTAAATCTTCTATATTTCTAAAAAATTAAATAAAACATTAAAAATACAATTCTTTTTGAATATTATTAACTGTGAAGAAATACGATACTTAACATGACCTCACCAATAAAACTTAAGCTGTTTCGAATTTACCTTGACTTTAATTCAAATATTTTTACTTATTATTTTGGTATAAACTTAGATCAAATCATTGTTTGTAATTATATTTATTAATCTATTTATAATAAATAAGCCTCTTTAAAAGAGGCTTATTCTATTCAGTTTTTATTAGATATTGACTACTTTGACGATAATCGTTTGAGTATCTTCCTGCTCTTCGGCCAGATGCAAACGTTTAAGCTCTTTGCTTTTTACTTTGAACTGTAAGTTCTGATAAGAAATTGTGCTTGGTATCTGATCAAAATATTGACCATCAGCGTCAATTTCTTCCTGAAATAATGGTGTACCCAATTGATAGTCAAGACTTTTTAAGACTACATATTTTACTGTGGTTTTCATTCCAACACCCTACTTTCACTAAGCACTTTATTTTTATTTTTACCACTGTTCCGCCTGAGAAGAAACCTCTATTTTTGAAAATAGCCCAAGCTTTAACCATTCAGATTTTGCGATCAGATCAACATGAAATTACACTAATCTATGAAAAAAATTTTAACTTTCATAAAAATATAAATATACTTGGAGTTGATCGACAGAAAAATCTGTCTAAATTGATCTAAAATCACTCCCACAAAGAAAATATAGAGACTATGATAAAAACCTGTTGCGGCTTACTCGAAGAGAAAAACATAAAAATTGCCTTTATCGAAAGCGCAAGTTCTGGATATCTCAGTAGCCAGTTCTCCATTTGTAAAGGAGAAGGTGTCGAAATTCTGATTGGTGGTTTGATCTGTTACGATGTAAGTGTCAAGACTTCAGTATTGGGCATTTCCAAGAATCTGATCAATAGTCATACTGCGGAATCTATGCGGGTAACAGTTGCTCTGGCGGAAGCAGGTAAAAAAATGTTCCGTGATGCTGACTGGATTATTGCCTGTACAGGATTGCTTAAACCAGGTGGTAGCGCGACGCCAGAAAAACCGGAAGGGACTTTTTTTGTGGCCATTAATGATGGCACGCAAATCCATCAGTTCCAGTATTATCTGAAAGGCTCGCCACTTGAACGCCTCAACAAACTGTCCGCTGTGGTTGCACATGACATGATCAATCTATTGAATAACAGCTAAGCTTTCAAAGTTACTATGTAGCCTGAATAAGCTTCATTATTTCTACCGTATTTTAAGATAGATTGGCATGATCAAATGCCAATCTATTTTTTTGAGGGTGGAATGACCATGAATATTAAAACCGCACTGCTTCTGCTCCCTCTGAGCTTGCCCAGTCTGGCTTTCGCTACTGTAGGCGGCCCACAAAATATTGAAGTTCTAGGCTATGAAGTCAAAGAACAGAAGCTTTATATCATGCGTCATTATCTTGATGGTCGTGGACGCTTGCCTCAACTGTATTATTATAATTTTAAATCCCAAAAACCAAATCAACTGGTTCAGGTCAATTCCTTATATATCAATCCTAAAACCAAGCGCATCGATTATGATCAAGACAGTCGCAAGTTTGATCAGGACATTGCCAAAATCAAAAAACGTTTAGTTCCATTAAATCCAATTCAAAAATCAAAGCCACAGCTTAAGGTGTTAAAGACAACGAAAGGTAGCGCGCCTGCCTGGCATGATCCTCAGGAAAAAGTGCCAAAATGGACCTATCAATATCAAGTGAAATCTGGCTCACAAAAAAGTCCGGTTCAGCAAGCAGTCAGTTATCAGCAAGGCTTGAAAATTAGCCAGGCCTATAAAGTCCCGCGACAGAATAAGACCCTAGTAGTAGTAAAGTATCTGGGTATTCCTTTTGAAACAGGTTATAGCATTGAAGATCCGGCACTGTTAAGCCGATAACAGAATTCACTAAAAAAATAAGGTCTCAATTGAGACCTTATTTTTATTCTAGGACATTTACGGATTAAGCCGCTGTAGAACGCTCAGCGATTGGCACTACTTTACGTAGTTCTGGTCCGGTATAGTCTGCGCTTGGACGGATAATACGGTTGTCAGCACGCTGTTCCATCACATGCGCTGCCCAGCCTGTCACACGTGACATAACAAAGATCGGGGTAAACAACTTGGTTGGAATGCCCATAAAGTGATAAGCAGACGCATGGAAGAAATCGGCATTACAGAATAATTTCTTCTCGCGCCACATGACTTCTTCGCAGCGCACTGACACTGGATAAAGTACGGTATCACCGACATCTTTGGCCAAACGCTCAGACCAGACTTTAATAATGCCATTACGCGGATCATTGTCCTTATAGATCGCATGACCGAAGCCCATGATTTTTTCTTTACGTTCCAGCATGCCCAGCATTTCACGCTCAGCTTCCTCAGGCGACTTCCAGTTTTCGATCATGTCCATCGCAGCTTCGTTGGCACCGCCGTGTAGAGGGCCACGCAAGGAACCGATTGCACCGGTAATACAGGAATGCATATCGGACAGCGTTGATGCACACACACGAGCGGTAAAAGTCGAAGCATTGAATTCATGCTCTGCATACAGAATCAAGGAAACATTCATTACCTGTTCATGTAGCTCATTTGGTTTTTCACCATGCAGAAGATGCAGGAACTGTGCACCAATCGAATCATCTTCAGTATTTTCTTCAATACGTACGCCGTCATGACTATAACGATACCAGTAACAAATGATTGCCGGCAAAGTTGCCAAAATACGGTCTGCGATATCCTGTTGCTGCTCAAAAGATTGCTCAGTTTCAAGATTGCCCAGCATGGAAACGCCAGTACGCATCACATCCATTGGATGTGAGTCGGCAGGAATACGCTCAAGGACTTCTTTTAATGCCTGAGGTAAAGTGCGTAAGGATTTCAGTTTGGCTTTGTAGGCTGCCAATTGCTCTGATGTCGGCAATTCTCCGAAGAAAATCAGGTAAGCGACTTCTTCAAACTGGCAATGTTCAGCCAGATCCTGTACGTCATAACCGCGATAGGTCAGGCCTGCGCCACTTTTGCCTACTGTTGAAAGTGAGGTTTTACCTGCCACTTGTCCGCGCAATCCTGCGCCAGTGAGTACTTTTCCTTCAGCCATTTTTTTAATTCTCCTGTTTAAACAGTTTATCTAATGTGTCTTCGAAGCTGTGATAATCTAAAAATTCGTAGAGTTCTTTTCGTTGTTGCATGATATCCAGCACATTTACCTGAGTACCATGTTCGCGCACCGAACGCATCACTTCAAGTGCGGCTTTTTGCATTGCACGTGTCGCTGACAATGGATACAGCACCATGCCAATGCCCTGCTCAGCCAATTCATCTACCGTATAATACGGCGTATCACCAAATTCGGTAATATTCGCCAGGACTGGCACACCGACCGCATCACATACTGTACGGTACATGGTGATATCAGTCATCGCTTCAGCAAAAATCGCATCTGCGCCCGCTTCAACACAGGCAGAAGCACGGTCAATCACGGCTTGCAGGCCTTCTTTTTGTAGCGCATCGGTACGCGCCATCACCACGAAGTTTGAATCGGTTTTCGCATCTACAGCAGCTTTGATACGATCGACCATTTCCTGTTGCGATACGATTTCTTTATTTGGACGATGACCACAACGCTTCTGTGCAACCTGATCTTCAATATGAACCGCAGCGGCTCCTGCTGCAATCATCTGTTTGATCGTTCGGGCAATATTTAATGCGCCGCCCCAACCGGTATCAATATCAACCAGTAAAGGTGTATCCACACGTTCAGTGATCCGGCGTACATCTTCAAGAACATTATCCAGGCTGGTCATGCCCAGGTCAGGCAAACCATAAGAATAATTCGCGACACCCGCACCTGATAAATAAATGGCTTTATAACCGACCTGTTTGGCCATCATGGCAGCATAGGCATTTACCGTGCCCATAATTTGCAATGGTTTCTCGACTTCAAGCGCTTGTCTAAATCTTAAACCTGCAGACATTTGTTCTGTCATCTTCCTTTTCCACAGTCTTGGCTATAATTATTGAAATTCGAGTATACTCATTTGGCTTGCTCATTCCATAACCCGATAGAACAAATACTCTAAAACTTTAGTCAAATTTTTAAGTTTTGCTTTACCTAATTAGCAAATAGCGCACTTATCTGGCGCAATTATGAAATATGTGCATATATTTGCTATGATGGCGTTTCAATCTTTATTGTCATGTTGATGTACGATCTCCTATGCAAGACCTTGCCCTAGAACCGCTCGCCAAAGATCTGCCACAGACCAAACGTGGTCATGAGCGTTGTATTGCGCTGCTGATCAGTGCAACCGAGCTATTTCTGGAACGGGGTTATGACGCTGTCTCTCTGGATGATATCGTCCAGCATGCCGGAGGCTCCAAAGCTTCGATCTATAAATACTTTGGCAATAAAGAAGGCTTGTTTAAAGCCATCTGCGATTATCGTCGTATCAAGTTTTTTGAAGATATCAGTATTCCGATCGAATTGATGGCACTGGATTTTCGTAGTTATTTAGTACACACGCTAATCAATTTTTATCACCAGATCATGCAACCTGAAAACTCGGCCTTTATGCGTCTGGTGCTGGAACAGAGTCAGCGCAATCCAGAACTTGCCCAGCATATTCATGAGCGAGGCCCGGTGCATGTACAAAGTGCCATTGCTACGGCTTTAGAACAGGCAGATGCGCAAGGTTTATTGCATTGCGAGAATCCGCAATATTCGGCACAGTTGTATTTTGGTATTTTGCGCAATCTGGAATGGCGTATTCTGATGGGAATTCCGGTACAGGAAGATGATCAGGAAATCGACAAATACATCAGTTATTGTGTGGATCGCTTTTTAGACGGTCATCAAAAAGTCTAGTTTTTTTGCATTTTTCATTGCTTATAGTATATTAGCCGATTCCGTATTTTTTTCTTAAACTAACCAACAACTGATTGTTGATCGAGTTTTTCGGCAATTATTGTGGAGTAACGAATGGCTCTCCGTCACTTTCTCACCTTACGCGATTTATCAACTTTAGAACTTAACCAGATTTTGCAACGCGCAATTGAGCTTAAGCGCAAACAGCATAACAATGAAGTGTTCCAACCATTTGTTGGTAAAGTGATGGGCATGATTTTTGAGAAATCGAGTACCCGTACGCGTGTTTCGTTTGAAGCTGGCATGAGCCAATTTGGTGGTAGCGCGATTTTCCTGTCTTCACGCGATACCCAGTTAGGTCGTGGTGAACCGATTGAAGATTCTGCACGTGTGATTTCAAGCATGCTGGATATCGTGATGATCCGTACTTTCGGCCATGATATCGTGGAGCGTTTTGCATCTTATTCAAAAGTTCCAGTGATTAATGCGTTGACAGATGACCACCATCCTTGCCAGCTACTTGCTGACATGCAGACTTATGTAGAGCAACGTGGCTCAATTGAAGGTAAAACTGTTGCCTGGATTGGTGATGGCAACAATATGTGTAACTCTTATATTGAAGCTGCACATATGTGGGGCTTTAATCTGAAAATTGCAGCGCCAAAAGGCTATGAGCCACAAGAAAAATTCCTGTCTGAATTCGCGCATTGTGTGGAACTGGTTCCTTCTGCTGAAGATGCAGCGGTGAATGCTGACCTGATCGTGACTGATGTTTGGGCAAGCATGGGTCAGGAAGAAGAGCAGAAGATCCGTGAAAAAGCCTTTGCAGATTATCAGGTGAATGAACGCCTGATGGATCTTGCACATCCGGATTGCTTGTTTATGCACTGCTTGCCTGCGCATCGTGGCGAAGAGATTTCAGAAAATCTGCTTGACCATAAAAATGCCGTAGTTTGGGATGAAGCTGAAAACCGCTTGCACGCGCAAAAAGCTTTGGTTGAATTCCTGATTAATGAAAATCTGAAAAAAGACTAATTTTTTAAGATGAATCTTCACAAATTAAGCACCAATCTCTGGTGCTTTTTTTGTCTCAGCTCTTATAATCATTGTTGAAATGGAATAAAAAGTGATTTTATACAATGCAAAAAAAATATTGGGCTTTGGCACTCTTGACTGGTTTTAGCAGTGTCGCCTTACCGGTGCATGCTTCTGAATTTGACCAATATCTTCAAGAAAAAAATATTATTGACAGCAAATTTAAAATTCAGAAAAAAGCTGAGCTGAATGAATTGCTCGCAGTGCTCAGTGCAGAGGATTCCAGAACTTTACCATTGCAGATTGATCAAAATACGATTATTGAACAATTACAGTTAAGTGCCAATAAAACCACACTGAAAGGCATGATCATCACGCCCGATTTTAGCCAGTTTGAAAAAGACTTGGGGCGCAAAGAAGTGATGAAAGTCATTCGCAATAATCTGCTCAATAATTGTGAAATTTTCTTTGAGCATCGCTATCAGATTGAGAACCCTTACAAGGTTGAACTCAGCCTGAACTCGCAGACACAAACATATAAAACGGATATTTCCCAGAAAGATTGCAAATTAAAATAATCTAAACACATAAGACATTTATTTCGATTCAGGATTCAAGAATCCTGAAAACAAAAGGTAGCCGTGGCTACCTTTTTTAATAAGGTTTACTGTTATATCTTGCTAACGCACCAAGCCTTGCGGCTGCAAAATAATAATCAACGCGCCCAGTATTACCACCATGCCACCAAGTAGATCCCAACGCGATAGAGTCACTTGATCAACGAAGCGCAACCACATCAGTGCTGAAAAAATATAGATACCGCCATAAGCGGCATAGATCCGTCCTGAAGCAGCTGGATGCAAGGTTAACAGCCAGACAAAAGCCGCCAAAGCCAGAGCTGTCGGAATCCATAACCAGTGGCTTCTTCCCTGATTTAAAATCAGATAGGGAAAATAACAACCTAAAATTTCCATCAATGCCGTGACTAAAAACAGTAAAAATGTCGTGAACAGCTTGGTAACTTGAATATCCATAATTTATCTTTTAAATGATATAAATTTGATAATTTAAAATATGAGTGTATGAAAAAACCCGTGCAAGCACGGGTTTGATCCTTCTTTTTAATTAGGCTGGTTCAGCAGTCTGATCTTCAAAAACCTCAAGTTTTAAGCCAACCGCTTTACCATTTTCTTTTTTCACCGATACTGCAACATTGCCGCCATTTTCAGCCAGTTCACCAAACAGGATCATCTCAGCCAGCGGTTTTTTCAGGTGTTCCTGAATCAGACGTTGCATTGGACGTGCGCCCATTAAACGGTCATAGCCATGTTCTGACATCCATTCACGTGCACTCTGATCCACTTCCAGCATGACTTTTTTGTCATCCAGTTGTGCTTGAAGTTCAGTCAGGAATTTATCCACGACATTTTCAATAATGCTGCTTGACAATGCCTTGAACTGAATCACGCCGTCGAGACGGTTACGGAATTCCGGCGAGAAGGCTTTCTTCATCGCTTCCTGATTATCGTTACTATTGTCCTGTTCCATAAAACCAATGCTGACACGTGAAATACTTTCAGCACCAATATTGGTGGTGAGTACCAAGACCACGTTACGGAAATCAGATTTACGCCCGTTATTATCAGTCAATGAACCATGATCCATAATCTGCAATAAGAGGTTAAACACATCTGGATGCGCTTTTTCGATCTCGTCTAGCAACAGCACACAATGCGGATTTTTGTGAATCGCATCGGTGAGCAAGCCACCCTGATCAAAACCGACATAGCCCGGAGGTGCACCGATCAAACGTGACACTGCATGACGTTCCATGTATTCCGACATATCAAAACGAACCAGTTCCACACCCATCTGTTTCGCGAGCTGCTTGGTCACTTCGGTTTTACCAACACCTGTAGGACCCGCAAAGACAAAACTACCTACAGGCTTATCTGGAGACTTCAAACCGGCACGTGACAGTTTAATTGCAGAAGCCAAGGCCTCAATCGCTTCATCCTGACCAAAGACCACACGTTTTAAATCACGCTCAAGATTTTCCAGCACACTCTTGTCATCTTTAGAGACAGTTTTCGGAGGAATACGCGCAATTTTAGAAACGATGTCTTCAATATTTTCTACGGTGATTAAACTGTCATCTTGTTCTGCTTTGAGACGGCGCTGAGCACCGGCTTCATCAATGACATCAATCGCCTTATCTGGCAAGAAACGGTCGTTGATAAATTTCGCAGAAAGTTCTACCGCAGACACTAAGGCTTGATCTTCATATTCCACATGATGGAAATCTTCAAATTTCGATTTCAGACCACGTAGAATATCAATGGTTTCTGAAATAGAGGGTTCATTCACATCAATTTTCTGGAAACGGCGTGACAAAGCATGATCTTTCTCAAAGACCTGACGGTATTCCTGGAAAGTGGTTGAACCGATGCAACGTAAAGAACCATTTGCCAACGCCGGTTTGATCAGATTCGATGCATCCATGGTACTGCCCATACTCGAGCCTGCACCAATAATCATGTGAATTTCATCAATAAACAACACGGCTTCAGGTTTCTTTTTCAGCGCATTTAAAAGCTGTTTCAAGCGTTTTTCAAAATCACCACGGTATTTGGTTCCTGCTACCAAAGCACCAATGTCCAGACTGAAAATTTCAGCATTTTCCAGTGGTTTTGGCGCTTTATCATTGACGATTAACCAAGCAAGACCTTCAGCAATTGAGGTTTTACCAACTCCCGGATCACCGACAAGGAGTGGATTGTTTTTACGACGGCGGCAAAGGATTTGCGCGGCACGCTCGATTTCTTTTTCACGACCAATCAGTGGATCGGTCTTGCCTTTTTGTGCTTCAACATTCAGGTTAGTGGTATAAAGCTCAAGTGGACCTGAACTCGCTGAAGATGCTGATTCGCCATCTAGGTCTTCGATTTCTTCTTCAGACTGTACATCTTCTTTACGGGTACCATGAGACAGGTACTGAGTCAGGGTCAGACGGTTAATTTGATGACGTTTCAGCAGATAGACTGCAAATGAGTCACGCTCAGAATACATAGCAACCAGAATATCGGCACCTTCTACAGTACGATCGCCGCCGCTTGATTGCACGTGAAAAATCGCGCGTTGCAAGATCCGGTCGAAGCTTTCTGTCGGGTGCGGTGCCTGATCACTATTTTCACCAAGTTTAGGGGTATGTTGTTCTACGTACTCTTCTAATTCCTTACGCAACACGATGATGTCCGCACCACATGCTTTGAGAGCATTCACGGCGGAATCATTGTCGAGCAAGGCTAACAATAAATGTTCTACGGTCAGAAATTCATGTCTCTTTTGACGAGCCATGCTGACAGCCAAACGTAGTGATACTTCTAATTGACGACTGAGCATGTAACCCCCTTAATCTTTAGGCTCTATTTGGCAAAGTAACGGATGACCTTGTGATCGAGCATAATTATTGACTTGGTTCGCTTTGGTCTCCGCAATGTCTCGAGGATAAACCCCAGCTACACCCTTTCCTTCATAATGTACAGTTAGCATTACTTGTGTAGCTTGGTCAAGATTCATTGCAAAGTATTGTTGTAAAATTTCAATTACAAACTCCATCGGCGTATAGTCGTCATTTAATAAAACAACCGCATACAACGGTGGACGTTTCAGTTCTGGCGGTGCAGTCTGTACAGCTAAGTCAGAATCACCGTCTTCAGAGGGTTCATTTGCTAAACGTGGGCTGATATGCCAATCAACAATTCCAGACTCATTAAAAGAGTTTTTAATATCACTTAAACACATTTGACGTTTATTGCTTGGCATAAGATTTATATTTCACACTTAATTTGCATTTGCTTCGGTTTTCGGAATTTCTGACAAGGTGGCAGACTGATTTTCGACTGCTTTGCCCTGTTCCCAACTAAAACGACGAATCACAGGCTTGGCACCGGTGAGACGCACTTCAATAAATTCTGGTTTAAAGCCTTTCGGCATGGTCCAGCGGCCAGTGAGTCGCTCATAATTTTCAAAATTAAAGTTTTTATCTTCCAGTGGTACCACCAGAATTTCAGTCCCTTTAATCAGGCGCAGTTCCACACTACCTGAGGCACGACTTTTGCCTGGACTGACCTGAACCAGATCAATCTGGTATTCAAAGGCATTTTCGGGTAATGGTTTAATCGACAGTTTTTGAACCGCCAATGCCAAACCACCACGCTGACGCAAGATCTCGCGATAAATGGTTCCCACACTTTCGGCCTGCACCTGTTCATCACGTGCCTTGGTCATGGCCAGATACAGATCATTGGCATTGCTGACCGCCAGATCACGCTCCTGAACCGCAGTATTCAGCGTCTTGTTCAGTGTTTCCAGACTGGCTTTCTGAGTCTGTACCACATCGACCAGTTGCTCTGCATCCGCATCATAACCCGCCGCAGTCAAACCCTGACGATGTCCTACGGTATATCCGAGTACGCCACTGCTTAAGATCAATACAGCCGCACCAATGGCTAAGGGGGTATTGCCTTTCATGAATGGTTTCTTAGTACCGGGTTCCTGAGGAAGCGTCGTATTTGACTCGTTATTCGGCATTTTGATCTCTTGTTTGCTTTAATCAAGACACACATTTAAATGCAAATCTAAATGTGTGTGAAGTTCTAATACGTTTTTTATGGTAATAAACCAATATTATTTAAGCCAGCGTCTTCAGCAAAACCAAACATCAGGTTCATGTTTTGTACAGCCTGACCTGCTGCCCCTTTTACCAGATTGTCTTGTGCAACCAGTACAACCAGTTTCGTTGGTTGTGGCTTATACAAGGCAATACGCAACTGATTCGCTCCACGCACTGAACGCGTTTCAGGTGAGCTACCTGCCGGCATGACATCCACAAATGCTTCATTTGCATAGAACTGCTCATATAGCGCTTGTAAATCTGCCGTTTGCCCTGCTTCAGTTAAATCGATATAAATGGTCGACAACATACCACGAATCATCGGCACCAAATGCGGTACAAATAAAATATGATCAAACACATTTTTTTGACCTGAAATATTTTCCAGTGCTTCGACAATTTCAGGGTGATGACGATGACCCGCTACACCATAGGCCTTAAAATTATCGGCATTTTCAGAATAAATCATGCCCATACTGGCTTTACGACCTGCACCTGATACACCCGATTTGGCATCAATAATAATGCTTTCAGGTTTCACCAATGCTTCAGCCGCTTTTAAAACTGGCGCCAGACCCAGCTGAACTGTGGTTGGGTAACACCCCGGATTCCCGATGACACTGGCTTTTTTAATGTCTTCACGATTCAATTCAGATAAACCATAAACAGAACCTTTTAACAGTTCTGGACATGCATGTTGCATGCCATACCATTTTTCAAACTGTTCAAGATCTTGTAAACGAAAATCAGCCGCCAGATCGATCACTTTTGTATTTGCAGCGACCAGCTCTTCAGCATGTTTCATTGCGACACCATGCGGTGTTGCAAAGAATACGACATCGCATGATTTTAATAAATCCAGACTTAAATCAGAGAATTTAAGATCGGAATGACCGCGCAAGCTCGGGAACATGTCATCTACACGACGACCTGCTTCAGTACGTGATGTCAGTGCTGTTACATTTACATCTGGATGTCGTAGCAAAAGACGCAAAAGTTCAACGCCTGTATAACCCGTACCACCCACAATACCCACTGAAATCACGATGATTACCTCAAATAAATGTTTCCTTTATAAGGCCTAGTATGACAGGAAGTTGAGGTTTTCTAAACCATTTCACTGGGGTTTGCTGGTTTTTTAATTGATCAGTAGGATAAGGCCGGTTTAGAGGATTAAATGCATAGATTGCTTAGGCTATTTTAATAGAGTTATATGGACTTATTAATGATGGTTTTAGGCACCCCACCAATATGGCAACGGCGTATTTTTCAGCGTTATACGATGCTGCTGGAAATGCTGATCATGCTTAGCAACTTCTGCCCAAAAGCGTGGACTATGATCAAAATGCTTTGTGTGTACCAGTTCATGGACAGCGACATAATGCGTGACCTCTTCAGGAAATAATACCAGCGCGCTGTTCAACATAATGTCATGCTTGGCAGAACAACTGCCCCAACGGGTTTTAGGTTGTCGAATACTGCAGTTTTTAAAAGGCAACCGACATTGCTGTGAGACAAGATTTAAATATGAAGGAAGCTGTTCTTTTGCGTAGGCAATCACGAAAGTTTTTAAATATTCTTCAGGATGTCGGTCACTGATCCAAAGCTGTAGATCTTCATGATCAAAAATAAAGTTGTTTTTCTGGCTGTGATAAGAAATTTTTACTGCTGCTTTTAGATTGAATAACCGCAGCTCACTCGGTAGCGTCCGGTCAATATTTTCGATTTTTTCCTGCTGGGATTGCCAGGTTTTAATCAGCCAGCTTTCAGATTGTTCAATAAAATGCTGTATCTGTTTTTTGCTGCAAAAAACCGGTGCTGTCAGACGAATCTGGGTCGCATCGACACGCAAACGTAACCGTGTTGAACGGACATTTCGGGTGATTTGAATTTCGGGTAGGTCGGATAAGGTCATTATAGTTTTTTTTAATCTCCCCAAACCCCTTTTTTTCAAAGAGGGGCTTTTAAAAGTCTCCCTTCTTGCACTTATTTTTAAAGCAGTGTTTTAAAACTTCGCTCAGGGAGATTTAGAGGGATTTTTTCTAGAAAGTTTAATTAAACCGCAGTACGCTCTTCAATTCCGTTATCCGTCGCGACAATGGCGATATCTGCTTTATTAATCGCAAAGATCCCGTTACACACCACGCCCGGAATATCGTTTAAGGTTTTTTCCAGTTCAAGCGCATTTAGAATATTCAGGTTGTACACGTCTAGAATCACGTTACCGTTGTCAGTTACCACACCTTCACGATAAGCAGGATCGCCACCCAAAGATACAATTTTACGCGCAACCGCAGAACGTGCCATTGGAATCACTTCTACAGGAAGCGGAAACTCACGACCCAATTGTCCAACCCATTTTGAATCATCCACGATACACACAAATTTTTTCGCAATAGAGGCAACAATTTTTTCACGTGTCAATGCTGCGCCGCCACCTTTGATCATATGCATATGACGATCAATTTCGTCTGCGCCATCGACATAGGCATCTAAACCACTGACAGAGTTCATATCCACTACTTCAATACCGAGCTTTTTTAAGCGCTGTGCAGTTGCTTCTGAACTGGCTACCGCAGCTTCCAATTGCAGCTCAGGTAATAAGTCAATTAAAAAGTTTACAGTACTGCCTGTACCTACGCCTAAAATGCCCCCTTTTGGCAAGTGTTTTAAAGCGGCTTTAGCTGCTGCTTGTTTTTTCTCATCTTGGGTTGCATATAGACTCATGGCTTCACTCAACTATTTTGGACTTTTGCAGCTTTTTTAAACCGCAAAGCCGTGTGGTTTGTTACAATAAGCCCCTATTTTAAACTGTTAGATGGAAAATTAACATGCTGTCTCGTTTGGTTCGACAAATTTTACAAGCAACGGTCTACGATGTTGCAATCGAAACTCCACTCGAAGCAGCGCCACGAATTAGCGAACGACTCAATAATAACATCCGCTTTAAACGTGAAGATTTACAACCGGTTTTTTCATTCAAACTACGCGGTGCCTATAACCGTATTAGTCAACTACCGAAATCACAAATGGAACGTGGCGTTATTACTGCTTCAGCGGGCAACCATGCACAGGGCGTGGCACTCTCAGGGAAAAAGCTGGGTATTCGCGCGATTATTGTGATGCCTAAAACCACACCTGATATCAAGGTACAGGCGGTTAAACGTCTGGGTGGCGAAGTGGTTTTGCATGGTGATTCATTTGATGTTGCCAATAAATATGCGATTCAACGTGCCCAGGAAGATGGGATGACTTTCATTCCGCCTTATGATGATGAACTGGTGATTGCTGGCCAAGGCACCATTGCCAATGAAATTCTTCGCCAATGGCGCGATGTGGATTACGTGTTTGTCGCAGTTGGCGGTGGTGGCCTGATCGCAGGTGTTGCAGCGTATTTAGGTGATGTCGCACCCCACGTTAAAGTCATTCCAGTGGAATACGACGAATCTGCCTGTTTAAAAGCTGCTTTAGAATCAAATGAACGTGTGATTCTCCCATCTGTGGGCTTGTTTGCTGATGGTACAGCGGTAGCCCAGATTGGGGAAAAACCTTTTGAGGTGATTCGTCTGCAAAAATCGGACAATTCAGGCCCGATCGTGGAACCGAATGTGGTGCTGGTGAATACGGATGAAGTCTGTGCAGCGATTAAAGACACTTATGACGAATGCCGTAGCATTGTCGAACCATCTGGTGCAATGGCACTGGCCGGCATCAAAAAGTACGTAGCTGAACATGGCATCGAAGGGAAAAACATGGTGTCGATTGTCTGCGGCGCCAACATGAACTTCGACCGTTTACGTTATATTGCTGAACGTACCGAACTGGGTGAACGCAAAGAAGCGATTTTTGCCGTGACCATTCCAGAACAGAAAGGTTCATTCCTGAGCTTCTGCCGTGCCTTGCAAGGTCGTAATATTACTGAATTTAACTACCGTGCCAGCGATGCTTCTGCTGCACAGGTATTTGTCGGTATTAGTCTAAAAAATGGCGAGAAAGAACGTCAAGAAATTTATGAAACCTTAAAGTTCCAGTATGACGTTGATGATCTGTCTGATGACGAAGTGGCCAAACTGCATATCCGTTACCTGATCGGTGGTCATGCCGATATTGAAAATGAACGCCTGTTCCGAGTGGAATTCCCGGAGCGTCCTGGCGCTTTACTGATGTTCCTGGAACGTCTGGGCCCGACCCATAACATTACCCTGTTCCACTACCGTAACCACGGCGCTGCTGAAGGACGTGTTCTGGTGGGTCTTGAAGCGACCGATGCACAACAAAATCCGGACGGTTTGATCGAAACTCTCGAAACCATTACCTATCCATATCAGGAAATTACCAATAATCTGGGTTATCAACGTTTCTTGAAGTAATTCTCTCAAACATAAACCGCCTTTCGAGGCGGTTTTTTTAGGATGATATTCTAGGCAGATTTAAAAATGTATCATGAATGAAAACACCAATTATCCATTAATTTCCAATCTTGTTAAAATTAAAAATAATTACAAAAACAGAACCTTAAGATATGAATATCACTTTTATTATTATTTTGCTCACCACTTTATTTGTCTATTTATACGGCTATCCAGCATACAAATTAAATCAAGAAGAAGATCGTGTTCGAACAAGTATGAAAAATATTCCCAGTAATGCAACCGCAAATAACCTCAGCAACATCGCTGGTATAGAGGCACATTCAGAAATACTCAACCAGTATCCCAAATTTGTTTATATTTTTCTAAATCATTATAAAGAAGTGAAATTAGATCCTAAAATTTCAGCTTTTGTAAAAAGCTTTTCTTGTGCCTCAATCGATAATTTAAAAACTTATCCTCAACTCAAACGCCAAGCCACACTCAATATCATGAAGGATGATCATCATGAATTCGAATACATCATCCAAAACAGCTATGGAACCTTATATGCACATCGTCAGGTTATGTCTGACTGTCCAAATTTTCAATCTGTACTTCAGATGAAAGAAGCGTAAATACTTCAAAGATCTGTACTATTTTTACCTAAAAACTATAGCTGAAGAATCGCCTTCTCATTACCATAGCGGATATAACGAATGACATAAAGATAACGAAGGACAATCCATGGCATTATTTGCAGTCATCGGGCTTGGCAGTTTCGGTGCGACCGTGGCCACACAGCTCATCAGCCTGAAGCATGAAGTGATCGGAATCGATCTGAATAAAAAATATGTCGAAAACATTTCTGATCAGCTGACCCATGCCGTGATTGCCGATGCAACCGATGAACATGTACTCGATGAGCTGAATATTCAGCGCTGTGATGCCGTTGTCGTTGCGATTGGAGAGGATATTGAGGCCAGCATTCTATGTGTATTGCATTTAAAAAATATGGGCGTGAAGAAAATCTGGGTAAAGGCCAAATCCAAATCCCACCACATGATTCTGACCCATCTCAATGTTGAAAAAATCATTCACCCTGAAGAAGATATGGGCGTTCGGGTGGCCCAGTCATTAAGCTATCCGATGGTCAGTCGTTATATGGCGCTTGAGGATGATCATTATATTGTCAAAATTGAAATTCATGCGGATCATCATGGTACGCCACTGAATCAGTTGATGAAGCATGCTCCTGAAATCACGACCTTATTACATAAACGCGGATCTACATTGCAATATCACGTAGATGCCAATCAGATTCTTCAGGAAGGCGATATTTTACTGGTTGAAGGATTGCTGGAACCTTTGCGCCGTCTTGCTAAATATTTTAAACATCTATGAAAAGTTCTGATTTAAAGCAACACAGGACGATTAACCTCAGTCCTCCAAGCTTACTGGCTTTGGGTTTTCTCGGATTAATTCTGATCGGCTCACTGCTATTGATGCTGCCTATTGCACATCATGGAGAAATCAGCTGGCTGGAGGCGATTTTTACAGCAACTTCTGCTGTGACCATTACCGGGCTATCGGTGGTGAATGTCGGTGAAGCCTATACCGTATTTGGTCAAATCGTGATTATGTTTTTGTTGCAATGCGGCGGCTTGGGTTTTATGACCTTTGCCATTCTGGCAGTGATGAGTCTGGCACCGCAACTGGGGCTAAAACAACAAGTCATGGCACAGGAGTCCATTGGACAAACTAGTCTGAAAAAAGTCAGTTTTACCATTAAAGCCGTGTTTTTATATTCTCTATTCTTTGAAGCAATCGGTACGCTGATTCTGACTTTGGCTTGGCTCAAAGAATATCAGTTTAGCGATGCACTATTTTATGCAGCTTTTTATAGCGTCTCCGCTTTTAATAATGGTGGATTTTCACTATTTCCAAACAGCTTGATGAGCTTTTCAGGACAGTATCTGATTACCTTTACCATCAGTATGCTGTATATCATTGGCGGTATCGGTTTTCTGGTGCTGATGGACGTCAAAGAACATAAGCGCTGGCGTAAGTTGAGTACCAACAGCAAGCTAATCCTCTCAACGATTCTGGGTCTGAACCTAAGTGCTTTTATCGTACTTTGGCTATTGGAGGCTTCCAATCCACAGACCTTAGGTCTCATGAGTTTGGGCGATCAGGCCGTGAATGCCTGGTTCCATGCCACCGTTCCCCGCTCTTCAGGTTTTCATAGCTTGCCAATGGAACAAATGAGTGATGCATCCACTCTAGTTACCATATTTCTAATGTTTATTGGTGGAGGTTCCTTAAGTACGGCGGGCGGCATTAAGGTCGGTACGTTTATTATTGTGGTCATCAGCGTAATCAGTTTTTTAAGACGCGAAGATGAGATCCGGCTGTTTAATCACTCTATTCCTGAAAAAACTACGTTTAAAGCATTGGCCGTCGTGTGTATTACTGCAGCGTTGATCATGATGGGTTTTATGAGCTTATTAATCCTGGAACCTGAGCAGGATTTTCTGGATCTGTTGTTTGAAGCCGTGTCTGCGGCCTGTACCGTCGGTTTGTCCCGAGGGGTAACTGAGGAGCTACAACCTGCCAGTTTGATCATTCTGATGCTGTTAATGTTCGCAGGGCGTCTAGGGCCACTGACGCTTGCTTATTTTATTGCGACTCCCAAAAAGAGTCGTCTCAAACATCCGCCTTCAGAAATCCAGATTGGTTAATCTACCTAGAAAAAACCATGCATCGGCATGGTTTTTTATTTTCATTATAAGGTCATGAAACTTGGAATCTTAGAACCAGTTCATCAATGAGACACCTAAACCGACATACGTGGCACGGTGATTATAATCAATCAGACTTTCTCCGTAGCCATCAAATAGCTGGAATTGGCCACGCAAACGCCCACTGATCGGGAATGACCAATCGAACTGTACGGCTCCACGATTTTCATCTCCACCTTTTAAGGTATGTCGCAGCATTAATGAAAAATCATGCTCCTTATAACGATAAAATGCGGTCATGTCTCCACGGCCGATATAGTTTTTGATTTCTGGATTGTTATCATCTTCTCGCTTCTCTTCAAAGCGATACCAAGGACGAACCATCAAGGCAAAATTGTCTTTTTCAAAACCGAGATTCAGCATCACCCGGTTCCAGCTACGTGATAACGGATCAGAACGGCCATTGGACTGATGATTAATGGTCAATCCCAACATACGCCAGTTAAGACCTAAAAGATCATAGTTGGTACGGAAGATTAAACTGGCTTCGGGTTCATAGTTGGTTTCACGAAACGGACGTGATTCTTCCGAGTTATACACCTGCCAACGTGAAGATTGGGTATAACCAAGCCAGAGATCGCCATTATCTCCCAAGATATTTTCAACCGCCTTGGTCTTTAAAGACAACTGAAACTTTGCTTCGGTTGAGGTAAGATTTTGGTCTTCCTTCACTGTGTTTTCTGGATTTTCACTTTGAGGGAATTCATTTTTCTTTGATGTCCAGAAACCTGGCATCAAATACACTGGCTGATAAGAACGAATGTTCCAGGTGCCTAATTTACTTTCTGGAGAGAGTTCCCAGCGGCTATCCAGCAAAGACAGATTCGGCGTCAGCTTTGATCCTTCAGAAGCATAAATATTGGAAACGGTTTGACCAATTTTCGCTTTTAAATTATCGGGTTCAGGCGCAATTTCTGCTGCTGCACGACGCTCAGAAACGATTGCAGGCTTATCAGTGACCGGAATTTTAAATAAAGTATCATAACAGGCCAGACGCTCTGCACTAATTTCCAGTGCAGCACAGGCTTCAGCCGTTGCCGGCGTGGGACTGTTGACTACTGTTTCTTCCGCATTCACTTGCGTCCCAACTGCACAGCCCAGCAACACGCTCAGCTGTAGAGTTGAGCGCTTAAACGAATTAAGCGCCATCCCTTATCCTCTTTTTTTTATTTATAGAACTTGTTGAATTACAAAACCAAGCTGCTCCAGCATTTCACGTTTTGCCACTGGTGCCACAACGGCTTTCGTCGCCTGCTGCTCGACCAGATAGGTCTGTGCAACACGCTGCAAATCATCCAGTGTGACATTCAATAAACGTTCACGTAATTTTTTACGGAACGCTGGTGTACGTTGATGCAAGTAAGAATAACATGCAGTAATGGCTTCGCCTGCCGGTGAACCCGGTTTATCCATACTGGCGATCAGACCCAGAATGGCTTCTTCCAGTTGATGTGGCTGTTGCGGCGCATTGAGTAACCACTGAATACTCGCATCAAAATCCTGGAAGGTTTCTGCCAGACGTGGGTCACGGTAGCTATAGAAACGGAATGAACAGGCATTGCCGTCATAGCTCGCACCACCGCCATAGGCACCGCCTTTTTCACGAATGGCGCTGTGCAGGAAGCCATTACGCAAATAACCTGCCAGCACCATCAATGCAGCAGCATCAGGGTGTGAAACTTCAACAGCAGGATAAGCAGCCGCACAGAATTGGACATTGGCTTGAATCAACCAGGCTTCGTGCTGATCATGGGTTACTTTTTCGACTTGAGTCAGTGCAACTGGTGCAGAATCCACCGCAAGCTTGTCCCATACATTCTGAATTTCTTCGATCAGATGCACAGACTGCGGCTCTTCACAGACTAACAGGAACTGCTTCGGCGCTTGCAACAAAACACGATGAATTCGTTTTAACTCGTCAATCAGAAGATCATATTCAGCCGGATCTTTTTCGATCTTAGATACCAGTTCGATCAGCCAGTTCAATGCACCCAAACCGGTATTGTGATAATCACGCAAAGCCAATGCACTATGCTGGCGTGAAGCCGTTTGCATTGCATAGCTATGTCCAGAACCGGAAATACGTGACTGCCAGCGCGTTTTACGCTGTTGTAACAGCTCGATAATACGGTCTTTTTCATCAAAACGAAGCTGTTCAAAACCAATCTTTAACAGACGGATCGCATCGAGATGATTCACCAAAGATTTGGTCGTTAGCGTCAACCAGGCAGTAATCTTGTTTTTGTCATCGACTTTAGAACGCAAAGATGCGCCCATACCCAGACCGCCACTTACCGCTGTTTGCAGTTGCTGGAACTCAAGATAATCATATTCACCCGCACCCACCTCACCCATCAGGATTGAAAGCAGGTTAAAGTAAGGCGACTGCACCACTTCATCCGGAATATTAACCAGAACCTGTTGGTAATAAATACCATTAGTACCGGCATGATACAGGTTCAACGGCGTATCAACACGGTTACAGATAATCTCGCGTAACTGACCTTGCACAATCTGTAATTCCGCAGGAACATCTTCCAGACCGACTTTCGGCAATAAGTTCAAGTCATCCGGCGTGTCCTGACGAATATTCAATGCTTCAGTCTGGGCAATAATTTCCGCTTTCTGCTCTTCAGTCAGATTCTTGCCAATTTCAGCCAAACGCGCTTTTTCATCCGCTGCTTCTTTAGCAGATTTAGTCGCATCCGGAACCAGTGTCAGTTGGACACGATGCGGATTATCCAGCAAATGCTCTTTGATCAGATTGGAAAGCCACATTGGATCTTGCAGTTCTTCCTTAACTGCGGCAATCGCAGAGTCCACATCCCAAACTTCGACCGGATCACGGTGATGAATTGCGCTGCCCAAACCGCTCAGAATCAGGCTCAGACCATACGGCGTACCATCACCATTGATTTCACGCTGATGCAATTCAATTTGATGCAGAATCGCATCGACCATGTTCTGATCAACCGGTTTAGACGCAACCTCTTCCAGAACCTTAAACACACCATTTTTAAATTCTTCTGCATGTTCAGGATTTGAACCCTGTACCGCACAGTAGAAAGTCATTTCAAAATTAGAATCATCCACGCCCATGAATGGACCTGTTGCATCAGCATAACCACACGTTTCCAGATAATGACGCAGTGGTGATGCTGAATCTTCTAACAAGATACCTTCAACTAAACGCATACCTAAACGCAGTTTAATGTCACTGGCTTCTGGCAATAACCATGACAGCACATGATAGGTCTTGTCCTGCAGGTCTTCAGCATCAACAGCATAGCTGTCTGTCACCGTCAATGGTGCAGTCAAACGGGTTTCAGGTGTTGGATACAGCGTCTGACCTTTTTCAAATTTGGACAATGCCAGATTTTCAAACTGCTCTTGCAGTTCGAATGCTGTTTTATTGCCAAAGGTCATGAAGACTGCATTACTTGGATGGTAATGTGACTTATAGAAATCAACTAACTCTTGGTAAGTCAGGTCAGGAATATCTTTAGGATCACCACCAGAATTATAATGATAGGTGGTATGCGGATATAAATGATGCGCCAGCGTGTGATACAGCTGGTCTGAAGGCGAACTCATCGCACCTTTCATTTCATTAAAAACTACGCCTTTATAGACAGGCTCGCCATTTTCCAGCTCAATGCGAATGCCTTCCTGGGCAAAATCCAATGGATTCAGGTTCGCAGCAAATGCTGCATCCATATACACTTCGAGCAGGTTCTGGAAATCTTTACTATTTTGGGTCGCAAATGGATACGCAGTCCAGTCAGCCGCAGTAAAGGCATTCATGAAAGTATTCAATGAACGGCGAATCATCAGGAAGAATGGATCACGCACCGGGAATTTTTCTGAACCACACAGCGCAGTATGTTCCAGAATATGGGCTTCGCCTTTAGAATCCATCGGCTGGGTACGAAACGCCACCAGAAAGACATTTTCGTCGTGATTGGTCGCCAGATGATAATGCGTGGCGCCAGTCACTTTATGTTTATATTCAGACACGAAAATGTCTAAAGCTTCAACATGTTGTTGACGTACCAACTGAAACGCAGGATGTACAGTTTGAGAAATGGTTTCAGTGACATCTACAGTCATGCGATCTCCTAATGCTTTAATTAAAATAACTAAGCGCATTATAGCTTTAGTTGTTTGAATTATTCACGTTGAAAACCGAGGATTTTGATCGAATTAAGTAAACTTGATCATTTGAAAATTAAATCATCAAATTTACTTCCTGCATCTAGATGAGTATTTACAAGCTTAAGAAATCAGATATTTAAAATAGTTATAGCTTGGATTATTTTCTACAAATACATAATTCTGCTTTTGATAAAAACTGGCGGCCAGTCGGGTATCTGTTTGTAAGCATAAAGCCGAATAATGCGGACGTGCCAATTGCTCTAGGTAAGCCAAAAGCTGTTTGCCTACGCCATGCTGACGATATTTCGGATGCACATAAAAACGGCGTACACGACCAATGCGGTCTTCAATGCCGTTATCTCCCCATTGCTGGTTTAAGCCACCACAGCCAACCAGTTTCTTGCCATCATGCGCCACCACCAAATATTCATTGGCGTGGCTAAAGCAGTTTTTCCCGGTGCGATATTCTTCTATTAACTTATCTACCAAATTATAGCCTTCTTTACGTGCCAGAGTTGCCAGTGTTTCGATCTGATCCGGGAGTTGTTCGGCTGTTACAATTTTAATATTCATATACGCACACTATTTGAAATTGTTGTGAAGAATGACTGTTGCCAAGCGACTTAAAGTATCATGCCAGGAGCGATATCTCTTTATAAATAAAATGTGATCCTTAAATCAATGCTGCAGCACACCAGTGCACAAAAATAAGTCAGTTTTTAGACCAAAGATAGCTGCTGAACAAAATACAGCATTTTTGAAAAATATTTGAAAATGATTCAGCAAACTACAGCAATCCCAAGCAATCGTGTAAACTTAGGACTTTCATTTTTAATGTGATATTTGAACATGGCAACTGTTGATCTTTTTGCGATTGGTAATGCGCTGATTGACCAAGAATTTAAAGTTTCTGATGACTTTTTAACTGCACATCACTTGCAAAAAGGCACCATGCAACTTGCAGATGGTGAGACTCAGGCCACTCTTTATCAAAATCTTCAAGCGACTCAAGTGTATAAGGGTCAGGCTTCAGGCGGTTCAGCAGCCAACACTACCGTGGCATTTTCTGCGCTCGGTGGTTCTGCATTTTATGGCTGTCGTGTCGGAAATGACGAACTGGGGCACATCTACCTGAAGGGTTTGAATGATGCAGGTATTAAGACCACCACCCAATCGATCAGTGAAGGCGTAACAGGGACATGTATGGTTCTGGTCAGCCCTGATTCTGAACGTACCATGCATACCTATCTGGGTATTACGGCCGAACTGACTGATCAACAAATTGATTTCAGCGCACTAAATAGCGCGAAATGGCTATATCTCGAAGGTTATTTATCAACTTCTGACACAGCACGTCATGCGGTACAACAAGCACGTGATATTGCCCGTGCCAATGGCGTTAAAATTGCCCTAACTTTATCTGATCCTGCCATGGTGCAATACGCGCGTGCCGGTTTGGATGAAATGATTGCAGATGGTGTAGACTTGCTGTTATGTAACCAGCAAGAAGCGCTGATGTATACAGAAACAGATAATCTTGAGGCAGCCCTGCTTAAATTAAAAACAATCAGTCAGCACGTTGTCATTACATTGTCAGCTGAAGGCGCACTGATTTCGGATTATCAAAATACATTTACTGTTCCTGGCCGTAAAGTGCCTGCAGTAGATGCCAACGGTGCCGGTGATGCTTTTGCCGGGGCTTTCCTGTACGGATTGAATGCTAATTTGGGTCTTCAAGCTGCGGCTGAACTGGCGATTCTCATTTCGAGCCAGGTGGTTTCACAATTTGGTCCACGCCTGGCAGTTAAAGACTATGCGGCATTATTACAAGACTTTCAAAAGGAATGTGCTTAATGTTTAAAATTTGCATGACCGAAGACGTTCCAGAACGCGAAGCACGCTCTTTTGAGCTTCCCGATGGAGATAATATCTTTATCACACAGCGTGACGGTGCCTTCTATGCCTATCAAAACCTGTGTCCGCATTTGCAGGTCGAACTGGAATTTCTGGAAAACCAGTTTCTGGATCGCGATCAGGAATTTATTGAATGCTCCACGCATGGCGCCTTGTTTCTGGTAGAAAGCGGTGAATGCATTTCTGGGCCTTGCCAAGGTCAAGCACTTGAAAAAGTAGAGATTACCGTGCATTCTGATGGTGGAATTTACCTCTCAGAATAAGACTAAAACGGACTTCACCATGCCTGCATTTTTTCTAGACTATAACCTGATGCCTTTTCATCTGAGTTTATTGGCGATTATTCTGTTCGGTGTGGTGAAAACCATTGGTTTCTATTTTGGACTCAGACCCAGCAAGTTTCTGCAAAAAATTTCACCTTATGACTTTCAGCAGATGGATCTACTAAACGTCAAATTCTCCAAAACCTTGATTGTGTTTTTCTTCCTGATGAATTTTAGTTTTGCCGGCTATGTTTTACAGTTCCTGATCTATTCTCAGGAATTTAAATTTCTGCCTGCTTATTACCTGATTATTCCGGCTTTAATCATTGCGACTTTTTTTACTATTTTTATGATTCACTGTCTGGATCAGGTCATTCCACCTAAATATAAAAAGAACAATGTCAATTTACTTGGCCGTTTGGCGACAATTTCCAGTGGCAATGCCCGACCCGGTTTTTCTGCTCAAGCGCGGGTGCGAGATGAGTATGGGCAACTGCATTATGTACAGGTAGAACCTGAGTTTGGTGAACTCGGTTTTCAGTCGCAGATTATCCTGATTCGCATGAGAAAATCTCATTATGTTGCTAAGAAAATTTGTAAATCTAATCAGCTGTTCAGCATGAATCTAGATTAAATTCTAAATCATTTGATAGTTATTAAAAAATCCCGACAGATATCGGGATTTTTTAATGTCTATATTTATTTTTTAAGAAGTCCTGAAACCATATTCAATACATTTTGAATATCATTATTGGCTTCCTGCTTGCTGGTTTGCTCACCTTGTGGAGTAAGCGAATCAATAATCTGCGGCAAGACCTGTGAAATCGCACTATACACATCCTGCTTCGATGCATGGGTTTGCTGTGCAACTTCTTCAACTTCTTGCTCATCAAACAGTTTTTGCACCTGCTGCGGATCGACATTTGCATTTTCACCGGGACCGGTCGACACCCAATCATCGACCTGGCTATTAAGCCCCTGTCCTTTGAGCTTGTCTAATGCACCCTGTAAACCGCCCTGTTTTTGAATCCAGGCCAGCACCAAAGGCAGTACTGCAATTAATAAGGTTTTACCGGTAGAACCACCTAGTCCTGAACGAGGCTGAGCAGATCCTTGATTGCTGCTACCACCAAACTGACTTAGTACTGAACCTAAAATTGCCCCCAGACCATTTTGTCGATTCTGCTGGCCGGTTTGATTTTGCTGGTTTTGAGTATTTTGATTTTGCTGAGGATTTGACTGGTTTAAATGCCCTAGCACAGACCCCAGGATATCTGCCAAGCCACCTTGTTGTGAGGATTTCTGCTGCGACTGCCCGTCACCCAATGCATGCTTTGCTAATATTTCCACAATACTACTCAGGTTTGTCATGTCCTATATCCTATGTGCATCTTAATTACAGAATACGGCCTGCCCTCATATTGTCTAGGCAAGATTGTGTTAATATTTGCAATCTTAGTTAAGCAGGTTTTCGGCTTACCAGCGAAATTTATCCCAGTTTTCCGGATTGGCCCAAAACTTGGAGTTAAACCAGTCTGGCACGTGTTTATAGGTTAAAATATTAAACTGCCACAGCGCAAAATCGGCCTCATGTGTGGTCTTGTCAATCAACTGGGTAAATCCTAAAGCTCTCAATAACTTTTCATCTTGTAGCCGACTGATCACTACCAATCGTTTGGCAAACAAATCACGTAATTTCACCAGAATTTGACTCATGATCTGTTCAGACAAATGTTCTGTTTCTGCAGTATCCAGCATCACCACAGCCAAGTCATAACGTTGCTGAAAAGACAGATTTAAAAAGTCAGATACGCTAAAATAGGACCATTGAATAGCTGGCTGAAACTGGACTTGGCTCAAGTCCTGCCCAATACAAATAGCAGTATGAATTGGCTGTTCCTGTGCGAAATCGTCTAGCATTGAAGTAATGACATTCTGCTCAGCCATAACTGCATCCTTATGATTTAAGTGAGTAATTTTTATGGAACTTCAGGGCATTTGTCATAAAATGCACGTCGGCCTCAAGGACCTTAGTGTAACTGATCAACAGATACAGCGGGCAAATGTTGAATATAAATTAATTTTAGATCGTGCAGAAATTGATCTTCCGTTTAATTTAGGCCAAGAAATCGAGATTGAATGGACCGGTAATATTTACTGCGTGTCTTGTGGCAACAAAACTTCCAAATCATTTTCGCAAGGTCACTGTTTTAAATGTTTTAAAACCAATGCTTCATGTGATATGTGCATCATGAAACCAGAGACTTGCCATTATCATTTGGGCACTTGCCGCGAAGATGAGTTTGCACAGAATGTCTGCTTTCAGCCACATATTGTCTATTTGGCCAATTCTAGCGCATTAAAGGTCGGTATTACCCGTACCAGCCAAATGCCGACCCGCTGGCTTGATCAGGGCGCGACCCAAGCCCTGCCGATTATGAAAGTTGGCTCACGTCGTCTTTCTGGAAAGCTTGAGGTCATGTTTGGTACGCAGGTTGCTGATAAGACTGACTGGCGCAAGCTGCTCAAAGGTGAAGCAGAACCATTGAATCTGATTGAAGTGCGTGAACAACTTTTAGAAGAATTCGCACCTAAAATTCAAAGCATTCGTGAAGAATTTAATCAGAATCTAGAATTTAATGAAAATATTGAAGTATTGGAAGATGAATTCGCACGAGAATTTATTTATCCGGTAGAACAATATCCAGAAAAGATTAAATCGCATAATCTTGATAAAACTCCCTTAATTCGTGGCAAGTTACAAGGCATCAAGGGGCAGTACTTAATTCTGGATACTGGCGTAATTAATATGCGCAAATATACTGGTTATCAACTGATTATTCGTGCTTAATCCATTATTTGCTTAGAGCATAAAAAAACCAGCCCGCAGGCTGGTTTTTTATACAACAATTTTATTTGATTTTTGCCTGAGATTTCAAGTAACGCGTATAGTCATCAAATTCTTGCTGACCACGAAGTTGTTGATATAACTTCATCAACTCACTGCGTTGTTCTACACTCAATACATCCACCGGATTTTTCTTTACTTCTGATACCGCAACCACAACCAGCTCATTTGGCATTTTCGCTGTCGTCACTGACCAATGGCCTGCTTTTGGTGTCGGAAGACTAAAAGCCGCACGCTGTACATCACGTTTTAGTAAACCTTCAGCACGTGTGTAAACACCAGCATCTTCAAAGATCAAATCACCTTTCGCCACTGCTGCAACCGGTTTGGTTTTGAACTCATCCAAAGCTTTCTGAATTTTTGCTTTTGCCAAAGCAGCTGCTTTGTCTTCAATCAGCTGAGCCTTAACACGCGGTTTTGCTTCTGCCAGTGTTTGTTCGCCGGCTGCATGATAATTACGCACCTTTATCCAGGCTACATCACCATTGGCTAACTGAATGCTTGATGAAGCATTACGATCACCATTTTTAACATCGTCATTAAACAATTTGACTTTGAGGTTAGCATCGCTCAGCACAGGATCACGGGTCGAAAGTGTTACACCTTGGGCTTTCTGGACTTGTACACCTTTAACTTCCTGTGTAACGACATCCAGAGAATCACTTCCTACCACCATATCATTTAGCGTATTGACCGTATCAGAGAATGCATTGGATTTTTTAGCAGCCAAGGCTTCTTCAGACAAACGTGCTTTTTGTGATTCAAAAGAAGGAACTGCAACATCTGGCGTTTGCACAGAAATGATGTGGTAACCATAATCTGTTTTCACTGGTGCAGACACCTGACCCGATTTTAAAGAACTAACCGTCTGATCAAATGCAGTACCAAATACACCTTCTTCATAAACGGCAAGCGCGCCACCTTTAGACTTAGATTCAGGGTCTTCAGAATATTGTGCTGCTGCCTGAGCAAAAGTAGTACCGGCTTTAATTTTGGCTGCAATATCGGTCGCCAGTTTTTTTGCTTCAGCATCACTACGACTGTCCGCCGTAATTAAAATATGCTTCACATCTGGTTTAACTGTCTGTTTTTGTGTTGCAACAAAGGCGGTATAGGCTTCCTGAAGCTCAGCCTCTGTAACCGCTAAACTCTCCACCTGAATATCGCTTGGCTTTAACACCACATAGTCGACATCTACACTGGTCGGCTGTTTAAACAGTGTTTTATGCTTTTCATAATAGGCAGCAATGTCTGCATCCGTCACTTTGACATCTTTTTTATAGCTGTCCAGATTAATGCTAGAAATATGAATATGACGTTGTTCAGTTTGTAAATCAGCAATCTGCTGCATTTCGACTGAGCTTACCAATGGATAATCCAGAAAAGTCGATGACAGCATCTTCAGCGCATGATCTTTACGTAAACTTTCGATCAAAGCGCGATTAGTCATGCCAATTGATTTTAGATAATTTTCATATAAAGCATTCGAGAACTTTCCATCTTGCTGAAAAGTAGGCTGCTGAGCAATCATCTGTTCAATTTGCTGGTCACTCAGACTGATCCCTAATTCTTCAGCCTGTTGCAGCAATAAAGTACGTGCAACCAGCGTATCCATGGCTTTCTGGTCAATGAAGCTTTGATTCAGTAAAGTTTCATCCCCATTGGCATAACTGAGATATTGTTCTTTAAATGATTTGGTCAGTGACTCTAATTCTTTTTGAGATATTTCAGTCCCGTTCACTGATTTTGCTGCATCAGAGTTTCCACTGCTAAAATATCCTTCAATACCTACAAGTGCTAACGGGGTCAAAAACAGAACGAGCAAGACTTTGCCCAACCAACCCTTAATAACTTTACGAAAAGCTTCCATAAGTATTCCAATATTTTATTTGCAAAGGATTTTAACCGAAAATACCCATTGAATGAATGTGTTAATCATCACAATTAAATTTATCAATAAAAAACGCGCCAAAGAAGGCGCGTTTCGTCGCTGGGTAAGCTTAAGCTACAGCGTCTTTTAAGCCTTTACCTGCTTTGAAGCTAGGTACTTTGCTTGCTTTGATCTCAAGAGTAGCACCAGTTTGTGGGTTACGGCCAGTACGTGCAGCGCGTTCTTTCACACCGAAAGTACCAAAACCCACTAAAGTTACTGTATCACCCGATTTTAAAGCTTCAGTAACAGAAGCAATTGTAGCATCTAAAGCTTTACCTGCGTCAGCCTTAGATAATCCCCCTTTTTCTGCAATTGCATCAATTAATTCTGATTTATTCATGAAGATTACGTCCTCTTAATATCGTTTATTTAAGGTTCAAGAATTGGTTTAACATGCCATAACGCCTTTATAGCAATGCTTTAGGTATAAACGCAATACTTAAGAACCTCTTTTTTTTCAAAAAATATGCGAAAAAAACATTGAATAATAAATAAAGTCATTTTATTTAAGTTTTTTCGGCAATTCTTCTTTCATTTTTTCTTGTTCCGCAGTCAACTGATCAACCTTGGCATGCAACTGGAGAATTAAACGTTCCAAATACTGTACATCCTTCAGTGTGACTAATCCTATACGATTCAATGAGTGATGAACAGAGTTGTCGATTAATTTTTCCACTTTGTCTTTGGTGTCTGTGACCGACTCTTTGGCTTTTTCTGAAACCTTCTCTACAGTTTGATCGGCAATATCTGCAGTTTTAGATTCAAGTTCTTCCCCGACCTTGACCAGCGAGTCAAACAGTTTATTGCCTTCTTCTTCTGCACGTGAAAATGCCCCGAGTCCAGCCAACCAGATCTGTTTGGTGTATTTACGAAAATCAAGAACCGATTTGCGCTCCGAGGCAGATTTAGACTTGGGTTTCAGCATTTTCTCATTCGAAGCTTCAGCTGAGTCTTGTGCTGTTTTTGACTTGTCCATGTGCACGGCTCCTGTTTGTTTTCTGCGCAATTATTATAAATTATTCTACAAAACCACTGCATAATAGCAAATTTAGTACTTGATAGATTTGATAAACTGTTCTACAAAGCAATTTATTTCAAGTCTAATTTGATTTAACCCTGAAATCTCTTCACAAGCAGGAAGCTTTTTCACTTTATATTTCAGGTAAGGATTGGTTGTATATGAGCGAATCGCAACAAAGTCAAAATCAACCGCATTTGTTGCTTACGATGACGTTAATTGTTTTAGAGACAATATTTACTTTCATTCTCAAGCATGATCGTGTCGTTGCATTACAGGCCAAAAAGTTTGTAGATGAAAACATCTCGATTAAAATCAATAGCTATATTCCATATTTCGACTTTTATGTGCAATTCACCCCCAATGGACTATTATTTGACCACAAAGCACCGGGCCGCATTGTCGACCTGGATGTGCGCACTACACTTCCCGATCTGATTAAAATTTTCATTTTTGGCAATCGTCGTAGCATTCGCAGCATGCGCATTGATGGCAATCAGGTTTTAAAAGATGAGTTTCGTGATCTGTTAACCGTATTCAGCTTGCCAAAAGTACTAGCCGACTGGAAACACTGGCTGTCTGATGCGCCGACGGATGAAGCGGAAATTATTGCTTCTAAAAAGCGTATTGCACCGCTTTTAAAGAAAATTGAAGAACAGCGCTCCAAGATCAATACCCTGCAAGTGGAAGTCAAACAGTATAAAAACCGCCTGAAACGGATCGAACGCCGTCAAAAGCGTATTAATATCATTTTTGGCCTGAGCAGCGTACTTTTGATTACGTTATTAGTGTATAATTGGCTGAGCATGTAAATCTTTCATTCTCCAAAAATTAAATCCCACTAAGGTCTACTAAAAATAACTTGACTAATTTAGTCGGGATTCATAAAATCTACACATCTAGTCTAACCATGTGTATCGAATCATGCGCCTAACCACTCGCGGTCGCTACGCTGTGACTGCTCTACTTGATCTAGCTTTGCAGCCTTCTGAAAAAACGATAACGCTCGCTGAAATTGCAGCACGTCAAACTATTTCTGTTGCTTATCTTGAGCAGTTATTTGCGAAGCTCAAGCGTCATGGTTTAGTTTCTAGTGTTCGTGGCGCAAATGGTGGTTACCATTTAGCACGTAATGCAGATGAAATTACTGTGTTAGCAATTATTGAAGCTGTAAACGAAACAGTTGATGCGACTCGCTGTGACCATAAAGGCAATTGCCAGAATGGCGCGATGTGCTTGACTCATGATTTATGGCAGGAACTCTCCCATCACATCGCCGATTATTTAGAAAAAATCTCGCTTGCTGATCTGGTTGCACGTGACAACGTCCAGACTGTGTCATTACGCCAAAAATCAGCACCTTTAGATTCAGCCCTTTTATCGGTTACAGGTATTTGACATGAAACGTCCGATTTATCTTGATTATGCAGCTACAACTCCTGTAGATCCTCAGGTTGCTGAACGTATGATGGAATGCTTAACATTCGATGGTACCTTTGGTAATGCGGCATCTCGTTCACACGCGTATGGTTGGCAAGCAGAAGAAAAAGTTGAATATGCACGTGAACAAGTTGCGAATTTAATTAAAGCTGATCCACGTGAAATCGTATGGACTTCGGGTGCGACCGAGTCAGACAACCTTGCGCTTAAAGGTGTGGCTCATTTCTATGCATCTAAAGGTAAACATATCGTTACCTCTAAAATCGAACATAAGGCAGTTTTAGATACCTGTCGTGAGCTTGAGTCTGAAGGTTTTGAAATTACCTATATTGAGCCTCAACCTCAAACCGGTTTAATTACGCCTGAAATGGTACAGGCAGCGATCCGTCCAGATACGATTCTTGTTTCCCTGATGATGGTGAACAATGAAATCGGTACTGTGACTGATGTTGCAGCGATTGGTGAAATCACTCGCGCCAACAAGATTTTCTTCCATGTAGATGCAGCTCAGGCGGCAGGTAAAGTTGAAATTGATCTTTCAACTTTAAAAGTAGACTTGATGAGTTTCTCTGCGCACAAAATCTATGGCCCTAAAGGTATTGGCGCCCTGTTTGTACGTCGTAGCCCACGTGTACGCCTTAAAGCTGAAATGCATGGTGGCGGTCATGAACGTGGTATGCGTTCAGGTACCCTTGCGACTCACCAGATTGTCGGTATGGGTGAAGCATTTGAACTTGCAGGTAAAAACCTGGAAGCTGAACAGACTCGTCTACGCGTACTTCGCGACAAATTATGGAATGGCTTACAAGGTCTTGAACAAGTGTTCCTGAACGGTCATCCAACACAAAACGTTGCGAACTATCTAAACATTAGCTTCAACTTCGTTGAAGGCGAATCATTGATGATGGCATTGAAAGATGCTGCGGTATCTTCAGGTTCGGCATGTACATCTGCAACACTTGAACCATCTTATGTACTTCGTGCATTGGGTCTTTCAGACGAACTTGCACACAGTTCGATTCGCTTCAGCTTTGGTAAATACACCACTGAAGAAGATATCGATCACGTATTGACTATCACTAAAGCTGCTGTTGAGAAGTTACGTGAACTTTCTCCGCTTTGGGATATGTATAAGGAAGGTATTGATCTTTCTAAAGTTGAGTGGGCTGAGCACTAATTTTCATCCTGAGATAGTGACAAATCCGTTGCTATCTCATTGAGAAAAGTTTTTTTACCCCCATATTTAATACTAAGGCTGACCCCGAGGTTTGGAGAAGCAACATGGCTTATAGCGAAAAAGTAATTGATCATTACGAAAACCCTCGTAATGTTGGCGTTTTAGATAAAAATGCTGAAAACGTTGGTACTGGTATGGTTGGTGCGCCAGCATGTGGTGACGTGATGCGTTTACAGATTCAGGTAAACGACGAAGGCGTGATTGAAGAAGCACGTTTCAAAACTTATGGTTGTGGTTCTGCCATTGCATCAAGTTCACTTGTGACCGAATGGCTCAAAGGCAAAACTTTAGATCAAGCTCAAGCAATCAAGAACATTGATATTGCAACTGAACTTGCACTTCCACCAGTAAAAGTACACTGCTCTGTTCTTGCTGAAGATGCAATCAAAGCAGCTGTAGAAGACTACCGTAGCAAGAAAGTTAAAGCTTAATTGTTCCACGTTTTGAAATTTTAACGGAGTTTTCATGATCCATTTAACTGAAAATGCTGCAACTCATATCAGCAATTATTTAAAAAATCGCGGTAAGGGTGAAGGCATTCGCGTTGGTGTGAAAACTTCAGGCTGTTCTGGTCTGGCCTATGTGCTCGAGTTCGTCGATGAAGTCGATACACATGACCAAGCCTTTGAGCAGTTTGGGGTTAAAGTATTCGTTGACCCGAAAAGCCTGGTTTATCTTGAAGGTATGGAGATGGACTATGTTAAAAACGGCTTGAACGAAGGCTTCGAATTTAACAACCCCAACAAAAAAGGCGAATGCGGTTGTGGTGAATCCTTCACTGTATAAACCCGGCAGTTATTCTCTTTTGACATTAAAACAGTGTGTTTCACACTGTTTTAATTGCATTTATGCAGTTATTTTTGCACATTAATCGCGGATCCCATCTCCCATGAATCATTTTGAGTTGTTCAACCTTCCTGTAGCACTCGATATTGATTTGGCGGCTTTAAAGACTGAATTTTTAAAGTTGCAGCAACAATATCACCCAGATAAAGCTGAAGACAAAGATCAGGCTCTGATTAAATCAAGTGATATCAATCAGGCATTTAAAGCCTTGTCAGCGGTCGATAGCCGTGCAGCGTATTTACTGTCTCTCAAGAAACAGGATTATCACTTAGATCAGTCGATCAGTGATTTTGAATTCTTGCAGGACGCTCTGGAAATTCGTGAACAACTTGACGATGCAACTTCTGCTGAAGATTTAACTTCACTAAAAGTCGAAGTCCAGCAATGGATTGAAGGCTTAGTTCGCGAGTTCAAAATTGATTATGCGGATGAAGATTGGGCCGAAGCACGCGATACAGTGCGCAAACTACGCTTCTTCGTTAAAGTCATGGCCGATATCGACAAAGCGGAAGACCGCTTCCTGGACGATGACAGCTTTGATCTTGATGATGATTTCTAATTTTTAGTATTTAATATTTAACGTGCAAAGGATGTAACACTATGGCTCTCTTGCAAATTGCAGAACCAGGTCAATCAAGTGCACCACATGAACACCGCATTGCGATTGGTATCGATTTAGGCACCACCCACTCTTTGGTTGCCACGGTTCTTTCAGGTAAAGCCAAAGTACTTAATGACGAACAAGGTCGTGTGCTACTTCCTTCTATCGTGCATTATGCAGAACAACAGACTCAATACGGCAATGAAGCTGCGCCTTTCATTACTACTGACCCTAAAAACACCATCGTTTCTGTAAAACGTTTTATGGGTCGCTCGAAAGCTGACATCAAATTCCAGCATCCTTATGCGTTGGTTGGTGAAGCGAATGAAATGCCGGCTTTTGAAACCGCACAAGGCCGTAAGACGCCGGTTGAGATTTCTGCAGAAATTTTAAAGCAGTTGAAAGACCGCGCTGAAGCCAGTCTGCAAAATCCGGTCAATGGTGCCGTTATTACTGTTCCGGCCTACTTCGATGAAGCACAGCGTCAGGCAACCCGTGATGCTGCTCAACTTGCTGGCTTGAATGTTTTACGTTTGTTGAATGAGCCAACCGCTGCTGCTGTTGCTTATGGTCTCGATCAGGAAAGCAACTTAAGTACAGATCGCAACTATGTGATCTACGACTTGGGTGGTGGTACCTTTGACGTTTCGATTCTGCGTTTTAGTCAAGGTGTGTTTGAAGTTCTGGCAACCGGTGGCCACACTGCCCTCGGTGGTGATGACCTAGATCGTTTGATCCTGAAATGGGCCAAGAAACAACTGAATATTGACACCTTGAATGATGCAGAATATGCACATTTTGTGGTTGCAGCACGTAAAGCCAAAGAAGCTTTGTCTGATGCAGATTCAGTTCAACTCAAATTGCTTGATCAGGTATTGACGCTTGACCGTCCGACATTTGAAGAGATCATTAAAGTTGCTTTGGATAAGACCATCAGCGTATGTAAGCGTGTGATGCGTGATGCCAAGCTTGAACTGGATGACATTCAAAATGTCGTTTTGGTCGGTGGCTCAACCCGTTCTTATGTAGTACAAAAAGCCGTGCGTGAAGTATTCAATCAAGAACCACTATGCACTATTAATCCGGATGAAGTGGTTGCGATTGGCGCATCAATTACTGCGAACCAATTGATTGGCAACTCAACTGATGGCTCATTACTATTAGACGTGACGCCTCTGTCTCTTGGTCTTGAAACCATGGGCGGACTGGTTGAACGATTAATTTCGCGTAATACTGCGATTCCAGTCGCTCGTCGTCAGGAATTTACGACTTATCAAGATGGCCAGACTGCCATGTTGATTCATGTGGTTCAAGGTGAACGTGATCTGGTTGAGCATTGCCGTAGTTTAGGGCGTTTTGTCCTGCATGGCATTCCACCAATGACTGCCGGTCAGGCACGTATTGAAGTGACGTTCCAGGTCGATGCAGATGGCTTGCTGACTGTATCTGCCAAAGAAACCACCTCTGGCGTGACGGCTCAAATCGATATCAAACCATCTTATGGTTTATCGGGTGAAGATACTGAACGTCTGTTGCTAGACGGTTATAAGTTCGCTGAAGAAGATAAGAATCTTCGTCATTTGAATGAAACCAAAGTGGAAGCACAGCGTGAGCTGGAAGCACTGGTTCAGGCACTCAAAGCGGATGCCGGCCTGTTGACTGAAGATCAACTTGCAGCACTGCAAACTGCGCAAGCACAACTTGAAACTCAGCTTCAGGGTTCAGATATCAAAGCGATTGAATCTGCCGTTGAACAGCTTAAAATACATAGTGATGCTTTTGCAGCAGCACGTATGAATCAACATATTGATGCAGCTCTTAAGGGCACTAAACTCGACGACTGGTCAAACTCAAACTAATTTAAGGTAACGACTATGCCACGTATTAAAGTTCTTCCACATGCGCAGATTTGCCCCGAAGGTGCTGAGTTTGAAGTCGAACAAAATGCCAATCTTTGCGAAAGCCTGCTAAAAAATGGCATTAAAATCGAACATGCTTGCGATATGTCAGCAGCGTGTACCACCTGCCATGTAGTGGTACGCAAAGGTTTTGACAGCCTGGAAGAAATGGATGATGTTGAAGCTGACTTACTCGATCGTGCCTGGGGTTTAGAACCTGATTCACGTCTTTCTTGTCAGGTTAAACTGGACGATGAAGATCTGGAAATTGAAATTCCAAAATACACCATTAACCATGCGTCAGAAAATCACTAAGATTTTCGTTGCAGGCTAAAATAAAAAACCACGCTCAGGCGTGGTTTTTTCTCTTTATAAGAAACAATTAAAGTAAATTTACATGAACCTTAAATGTGTTCAATTACTTCATCCTCAAGCTTCAATTTGACAATACCTTGTGAATTGGTCATTTTCTGCTGAGTTTCAATGCGTTTAATCATTTTTTCTAGTACATGAATCAGCTCAGGATATTCAAAGTTTTGCACTTCATCCAGATTCAGCAATAAATGAAAGCCCTTATATTCATAATCGAACCAGCGCTGATACTCGACTTTCTGAGACGCATATTTTTCCATGACCTGCCAGGTTCTTACAGGTGCTTTAATGCCTTTCAAGAATATCGGCTTTTTCGGTGCACAAAGATAATCATCTTTGATCAGATTATGAGTATCTTCCGAAATCAGGATTTCATCGACTTCCGCTGCACTTTGCAAACGCGCTGCCAGATTGGCATCACGTCCTACAATGGTATAAGCCATACGATGCGTAGCCCCATAATTCCCTACGTGGCAATAACCGGTTGAAATCCCCATGCGGATATGCAGTGGCGGATAACCCATTTTAATCCAGCGTTCCCGCAGCAATTTCATTTGCTGACGCATCGCCAATGCCATTTCCATACAGTTCTTAGCATCCTGTTCCACACCTTCGGAGTTCGGATCACCAAAGAAAATTAGGATGGCATCACCCATGAATTTATCGACAGTCGCTTCATAATTTTTAGCGATTTCGGTCATATGCCGAAGATAGTCATTCAACAGGAATGCTAAATCATCTGGAATCAGAGTTTCAGATAGCTCTGTAAAGCCTTGAATATCAGAGAAAAAGATCGTCAACTTTTTACGTTTATATTCAATTTTGGCTTCAGATTCACCTTTCATAATGGATTGCCATAACTGCACGGGCGCATAGCGACTCAGCTGATTGGCAAATTCCATATAACGGTTCATCTGTTCGAAATAATGGTCTTTTTTCTGGGTCATGTATTGCACACGACCACTTTGATAAAAACTTCCGACACCAAAATAGGTAATCAGACAGATAAAGCCTAAAACGGTCAACTCACTGCTGGTCGGTTCGAAATAATTATTAAACCCAAAGACCAGAATATTGGCCAGATAAAAAAGCGTAATCCCGATCAGGCTGGCTAGAGATGCCATCATAAATGAAATTTTATTGCTGATCGCGGTATAGAGCACTGCGACCAGACCCAGCAAGGACAAGACCAAGTCCAGATGCACGGCCGCCAAAACCACCGAAATGACAATGACATCAATCAGGAAAAGAATATTACGCCGGATGTGATAATCATGACGATAGATCAGCCAGCGAGATAGTTTCGGTGTAATTAGCAAAACCAGAAACAAAAAAAATGGAACAAAAAGCTGATACTGGGTATCTGGTTCAGTGTAATGAAAGACGACCAGAACCACAGACAGCATGATGTATCCCATCATGCGATGGAAATACTCAAACTGATGGGGTTCTTTTTGAATCCAGTCGTCTAATTGCACTCACTCACTCCCTGAAGTCCGCAACTGTTCATGGTTCTCGGAATGCCTTGGCTGATTAGTCCATGCGCCAGTCAAATGGCATGTCGCCCTGACCACGTAAAGCCAGCATTAAGGTTTGACGCATATGTGCCAATACTTCACTGCTATAAGGAACAGCAGGTGTACCCCAAACAGGCTTCGGCCATGCAACGTCGTTCTGATAACGAACTACATGATGAAAATGCAATTGCGGCACCATATTACCCAGCGCTGCTACATTCATTTTATCTGCACGGAAAACACGTGCCAGCTGGCTTGATAACCAGCTTGACTCTCTTAAAAACTGCTCTTGGTCAGCTTGACTCAATTCATATAATTCAGAGACACCCGGCACACGTGGAATCAGAATGAGCCAGGGAAATTGCATATCATTCATCAAACGACATGTTGACAAAGGAAAGTCGCCTACAAAAAACGTATCTTGAGCAAGTTGTGGATGCAAACTAAACATATCTTTATAAATGATGCAAAATTAGAATGATGGCTAATACTAACATATCCAACTGAAGCTGAATATTGAAAGCAATGTGTTTAAAGACAAATTCTCATGATTTGTTGCGAAGCACATCACAACAATTACTGTAAACAATTCATTAAAAAAATCAAGCCTGTTGTTCCTGCAAACTTCATTGGAAAATGAAATCCAAACTGAATTTTCAGGCTGATTTAATCGAATAAAATCAGTGCAATTCTTTAAGCAGACTGTCCAGTAAATCCTGTATAAACTGAATCCGCTTTTGATAGTCTTCCAGCATGACCATGACTTTTAGACGTTGACCGCCATCCATCCGGAAATAGGTCGGATGTTTCTGCATCATCTGGATAATCGTCATGGCTTGAACCGGAGTATCCGGTGCAAATTCAATATGCCCACCCTGACTGCTGATATCAATTTTAGTAATACCAAGCTGCTCGGCTTTCAATCGAATCTGATGTACAGCAAAGAGCTGTTTGACCGGTTGCGGCGGTATACCAAAACGATCAATCAATTCCATCCGGATATTATCCAGCTTTTCCTGGGTATCGGTATTACTGATGCGTTTATAGAACAACAGACGTTGATGCACATCACCCAGATATTCATCCGGAATCAGTGCTGGCATATGCAGGGTAATTTCGGCAGTCAATGACAATGGTGCGTCGAAGTTTGGCGTTTTACCTTTTTGAATGGCTTTGGTGGCTTTTTCCAGCATTTCCATATACAGGCTATAACCAATCGCCTGCATCGAACCACTCTGCTGTTCACCGAGTAATTCACCTGCGCCGCGAATTTCCAGATCTTCAGTTGCCAGCATAAAACCGGCACCCAAAGTTGAAGCACGCTGAATGGCATCCAGACGTTTTTCTGCATCACCTTTTAAGGCTTTTAATGACGGTACCATCAAATATGCATAAGCCTGATGATGTGAGCGCCCTACACGTCCGCGTAGCTGATGTAATTGCGCCAGGCCCAGTTTGTCGGCACGTTCAATCAGAATGGTGTTGGCATTCGGAACATCAATCCCGGTTTCAATAATGGTCGAACATACCAGAACATTGTATTCCTTGTGATAGAACTGCTGCATCACCTGCTCCAGTTCACGTTCACGCATCTGTCCGTGGGCCACAATCACCCGCGCTTCCGGCACCAGTTTACGGATATGCTCGGCGGCACGATCGATTGTATCAACTTCATTATGCAGAAAATAAACCTGACCACCGCGCAGCAATTCACGCAGAATCGCTTCTTTAATGGTGTCATCGGTATGTTCCTGCACAAAGGTTTTCACCGCAAGACGGCGTGCCGGCGGTGTGGCGATAATCGACAGATCACGCATGCCACTAAAGGCCATATTTAGCGTACGCGGAATTGGGGTCGCAGTCAGTGTCAACATGTCGACATCGGCACGCATGGCCTTAATCCGTTCCTTATCGCGTACACCGAAACGATGCTCTTCATCGACAATCATCAGACCGAGATTTTTAAACTGGACATTTTCCTGCAAAATCTTATGCGTACCAATCACGATATCGACTTTCCCTTCGATCAGGTCGTCAATGGTCTTGGTATGTGCTTTGGAAGAACCGAAACGTGACAGCACTTCAATCCGGACCGGCCAGTCGGCAAAGCGGTCTTTAAATGAATCATAATGCTGTTGTGCCAGCAAGGTGGTTGGTACCAGAATCGCCACCTGCCGATTATTCTGCACTGCAACAAATGCGGCACGCATCGCGACTTCTGTCTTGCCGAAACCCACATCACCACACACCAGTCGATCCATCGGCTTGGCCTGCTGCATGTCATGAAGTGTGGCTTCAATCGCATTGGCCTGATCCAGTGTTTCTTCATAGGCAAAGCCACTGGCAAATTGCATATACAGGCTTTGATCGATTTCAAAACTGATCCCGGGCTTGGAAGCACGACGTGCCTGAATATGCAGCAATTCGGCCGCGACATCGTGAATCTGTTCCAGCGCTTTACGTTTGGCTTTATTCCACGCATCTGTACCCAGTTTATGCAAAGGTGCCAGATCCGGATCACCACCACTATACCGGCTGATTAAGTGCAGATTGGTCACCGGCACGTAGACTTTGGCGGCATCCGCATAATCCAGCTGCAAAAATTCGTGATCCTGATCATCAATACTTAGGGTGACCAGACCGGCATAACGTCCGACCCCATAATCGATATGTACCACAGGCGCGCCCATGGTCAGCTCAGTTAGACTTCGGATCAGAAACTCTTCGGAAACTTCCTGTTGACGTTTGCGACGGCGCTGTACCACGCGATGTTCATACAGCTGATTTTCAGAAATTACGCTGACACGATCGGTCAATACCAGACCACGCTCTAAAGGCGCATTGGTAATGGCAATTGCATACAGAGATTGAATAAAACTATCAAAATTTTCAACCGTGGGGATATCACCCAGACTTGGCCTTAAGGCATCTTTAAGACTTTCCCGGCGTCCAGCACTTTCAGCCACTAGCAATACCGGATGATTAGCCTGATCAATATATTTTTTGACTTCATGAAACGGTTTTTCACGTTTCGGATCTACGGGCAGACGCGGTGGCAACTGGGTCTCAAGATTCAATACCCCAGCTTTTTGATCAAAAGATGTTTGTGCGGCAATGATGCGTGCAAACTGGTTCAGCTGCTCCAGCACCTGATTGGTCTGAAAAAACAGGCTTTCAGGCGGCATGATCGGTTGGTCGACATTGTGGCGACGATCTTCATAACGGCGCACCACATCTTGCCAAAACTGGCTGAGACTTTCGTCCAGAGCCTTATCTGTAATGACAATGCCATTCTTCGGTAGGTACGAAATCAGTGAACTTTGGCCTTGCATGGCTTCCGCGCTGAAAAACAAGGGCAAATAAAACTCGATTCCCGGCGAGACTATGCCATCCATCACATCCTGATAGATCGGGTTTTTCTTTGGATTCGCGGTCGGGAAAAATTCGGCATAGCGGTCACGGAAAGTGGCACGACCTTCCTTGAGCGGAAATTCCTGTGCCGGCAATACGGTAAACTGCTGCAAACTTTGCGTGGTGCGCTGAGTTTCGGCATCGAAAAATTTCAGGCTTTCAATTTCATCATCAAACAGGTCAATCCGAATCGGTGCTTCCTGTCCCGATGCGTAGATATCCATGATACTGCCGCGTACCGCGAATTCACCTGGATCATAGACGGTATCGACCAGATGATAACCGGCCTGAATCAACTTTTTCTTTTGTTGTTCCAGATCAAATTTCTGACCGACATGAATATCGAAATGCTCACCCAGAATCCATGAGGTTGGCGCCACACGTTGTGCCAAAGTTGAGGCGGACAACAACAGTACACCAGTTTTGGGCATATTGGATAAGATTGCCAGACGTTCCGAGACAATATCCTGATGTGGGGAGAGACGATCATAAGGCAAGATTTCCCAATCCGGAAAAATCGTGGGTTTAATCCCATAAAATTCCAGTTCACTTTCCAGTTGACCCAAATGCTGATTATTACGTGCAATCACGATGAACAAGCGCGATTGCTGCTGCACGATTTCTTTAAGCAATAATGCAGTTGAGGAACCTTGCAGATTGCCTAACCAGCGTTTCTCGCCTGCTTTGAGCTGTGGTAAATTGAGTTGGGAAATTTCTTGCTGGAACATGGATATAGCTTTAAAGTCTAAATAACCTGAGGCTTATACTAGCACGATGATCTCAGGATATTTTGTTATTTTTATGCAGTCTTGCCACATCCATATACTTCGATTTTAAGCCACTTTTGCAGCTTATTTTTGATCGCGCAGGAAGTTACGATAATAATCATTTAACTTCTTAAGGATCATTTTAAATTGCAGCAGGTTCTCTTCGGTATTCCCCAAACTTGCATTAAAACGCTGATGGGCAATTTCCAGATCAATTTTTTCATTGATCAGCATCGCGGTGTCATATAACGCTTTTAAATCATCAAACTGTTTTAAACGGCGATTCGACAAATACTCTAATCGTGCACCCAATTCCTGATTGAGTTGAATATCATCGACGATATAGCCTGTACCTTCTACGTACTGGATATTCTGCTCTTCTAAATATAGCTGTGCAGCAGTCGGTTTATTACTTTTAAATAATGCACTGATTTTATCAAACATCGCCATTTACCCAGCCAAATATAGTTCAGGCTCTAGTCTAGATGAAAATGCCTCAAATCCACATCCTGAACTTGAGGCAAATTATCAAAATAGCAGCGATTCGCTGTTTCAGACGATTTAATAGATATATGTATGTTAAGAAACCTGTTCGAGCTGATTCTCTGCTGAAGGGATTTCAGACACCAGATTTTCAAATGCAAAAATCTCTTCTAATTGCGCTTCACTCAATAAATCTAACTCTAATACTACTTGCGGCACGGTTTTATTTTCCCGCATACATTGTTTGCCGATTTCATCGCATTTGGCATGTCCCAATATCGGTTCAAGCAAGGTTACGATCCCGACACTGCGCATGACCGAACTTAAACAAATCTGTTCATTGGCCTGAATGCCAGCAATACATTTCTGATTCAGGGTTTGCATGCCTTGGGTCAATAACTGAATTGATTCATTCATCGCCACGGCAATCACAGGTTCCATGACATTCAATTGTAGCTGTCCGGCTTCCGCAGCCATAGTAATGGTTAAGTCGTTACCAATCACCCGAAAGGCAATCTGATTGACCACTTCCGGAATTACCGGATTGATTTTTGCCGGCATGATCGAAGAACCTGCCTGTAACTCAGGCAAACGGATTTCAGCTAACCCTGTACGCGGTCCCGAACTGAGCAAGCGCAAATCATTACAGATTTTGGACAATTTCACTGCCAGACGTTTTAAACTGCTCGACAAAATAATAAAGACGCCACAATCGCTGGTCGCCTCGACATAATCTGCCGCTCCTTTTAAAGGCAGACCCGTTAGGTGCGCCAAGATTTCCACCACCCGCTTGGCATAGCCCGGTGGTGTATTCACCCCGGTCCCAATGGCAGTGGCGCCTAAATTGACTTCTAGCAATAACTGTCGCATCTGTCCAATCAGCTTCAGGTCTTCTTTTAATAAGGTGGCAAATGCCCGAAATTCCTGTTCCATGGTCATCGGAACTGCATCTTGTAACTGGGTACGTCCCATCTTGATGACATATTCAAATTCGGCAGCTTTATGGTCGATACAGTCAATCAATGCTTTAAGCACGCTCAACAATTCATCCAGACTGCTATAGGTCGCCAGACGCAAAGCCGTTGGATAGACATCATTGGTCGATTGCGAGGTATTCACATGATCATTCGGATGCAGAATGTGATAATCGCCTTTCTGATAACCTGACATTTCAAGTGCAATATTGGCAATTACCTCATTGGCATTCATATTGATGGAAGTTCCGGCACCGCCCTGATAAGGATCGAGTGGAAATGCCGTTTGCCACGCTTCCGGATGCTGAATCAATTCATCACAAGCTTTCTGAATGGCAGTACTGGTCTGCTCGGACAATTTTTGAAAGTGCAGATTGGCTTGTGCCGAAGCTTTTTTCACTTGGGCCAAAGCACGAATAAAGTGCGTTTGTTGCCCCACCGCCAATCCAGAAATCTTAAAATTTTCGATGGCACGTAAGGTATGAATCCCATAATAGCTATGCAACGGGATTTGTTTTTCCCCCAATAAATCACGTTCAATGCGGGTCGGTTCGATTTGAAGCATATTGTCCACTAAAAAATACTCTTGGCGATGCACCGTATTTGGTGTGACATTAATATGAGCAAACAAATACAGGCCTAATAGGAAGACTTTAACCTAGATTTGCTACGATTTATTACCAATACGCTAAAGCTGTGAGTTTTGTAAGATTGTGTAAGCAGTTAGCTAAAATTCAAATATTTTCATTATTTATTCAAAATTTCCACTTTTCCCCTGAATTCGACGTCGTATTGCCTTTTATCCGCTTAAGTTATTCCTAATTCAATTTCAGTGAATTACTACTCTATTTACAATAGGTATACATAAAAGCTGTGTAATTGTTACAGAGTGTAATTTTTAAACCATGCTTGAATCACCTCCTTGCGATCTCAGTACAAAAAATCATCTTGGACGATGATTTCCATATTTACAGGATGACCTGCCTATGACTTATTTAAACCCCACCCTGATTACCTTCATGTTTTATATTATCGCCATGATTGCAATCGGTTTATATGCTTATCGTGCCACCTCCAATTTTGACGAATATATTCTAGGTGGACGGAGTCTGGGCAGTGTGGTCACTGCACTTTCAGCGGGCGCATCGGATATGAGTGGCTGGCTGTTGATGGGTCTTCCGGGAGCCATTTACCTGTCTGGCCTGTCAGAAGCCTGGATTGCAATCGGTTTGATTATCGGTGCATGGCTGAACTGGTTACTGGTGGCAGGTCGACTGCGTGCCCATACCGAATATCAGAACAATGCCCTGACCTTGCCGGATTATTTCACCAGCCGTTTTTCCGATCGTAAACGTATTTTACGGGTCTTGTCTGCCTTGGTGATTCTGGTGTTCTTTGCAATTTATTGTGCCTCAGGCATGGTCGCAGGTGCACGACTGTTTGAAAGCCTGTTTGGCTGGGATTACACCACAGCGCTTGTGATTGGTGCGATGGCGACGATTCTTTATGTTTGTATTGGTGGCTTTTTGGCGATCAGCTGGACAGATACATTCCAGGCCGGTTTGATGATTTTTGCCTTATTACTGACTCCGATCATTACCTTCTTGGCTCTGGGCGACAACAGCCAGCAAGTGAGTGTCATCCTTGAATCGGCTCGCCCACATGCCTCCAGCATGCTTGAAGGTTTAAGCACCGTCGCGATTATTTCCAGTCTGGCCTGGGGCTTGGGTTATTTTGGCCAGCCACACATACTGGTGCGTTTTATGGCGGCAGATTCGGTCAAAACCATTCCTGCTGCACGCCGTATTGGCATGACCTGGATGATTCTATGCCTAGGCGGTGCAGTGGCTGCCGGTTATATTGGTATTGCCTACTTCAGTGTCAATCCGACACTGGCTTCAGTGGTGAATCAAAACCCTGAAACGGTATTTATGGAATTGACCAAAATTCTGTTTAATCCGTGGATTGCCGGAATCATTCTGGCTGCTATCTTGGCGGCAATTATGAGTACCTTGAGCTGTCAGCTTTTGGTCTGCTCAACCACCCTGACCGAAGATTTATACAAGAGTTTCCTGCGTAAAAATGCTTCACAAAAAGAGCTGATCTGGGTAGGTCGCGGCATGGTCTTAGTGATCGCGTTAGTTGCGATTTCACTGGCGATTAATCCGAACAGTAAAGTTTTGGGTCTGGTGGCTTATGCCTGGGCCGGCTTTGGGGCCGCATTCGGCCCGCTGATTATCTTGTCGCTATTCTGGAAACGAATGACCCTCAACGGCGCAATTGTGGGTATGGTGGTTGGTGCCGTGACTGTAATTGTCTGGAAAAATTACATGGGTGATACCGGACTTTATGAGATTATTCCGGGCTTTATTCTAGCCACCCTCTGCATTATCATCGTCAGCCTGCTGGATAAAGCACCTAGTGAAGATGTAGTACATCGTTTTGAAATGGCTAAAGCCGAGTATCAAAAAGAAATGGCAGAAATGAAAAAATAATCACCTTTTTTCTTGCACATAAAAGGGACTTAGTCGTCCCTTTTATGTTTCTTAGAGTCACAAATGAAGTTCTTGAAAATTACTTGGCTTTTCCCGGCATTTTCAGATGGATCTGCTGACTTTCTTTAATCACTTCCATCACCGGATAACTGCGCGTTTCTTTAATTCCGGGCAATTGCCACAAGATCTGACCAGAGATTTTGCGGAATTCATCCATATTGGCACAGCGGATTTTCACCACGAAATCAAAACCGCCACTGATCATGTGACATTCGATAATTTCAGGAATCTGCCGCACAGCATGGGAAAATTCATCTAAAACATTCGGTGTGGTTTTATCCAATAAAATTTCAACAAAGACCACAAAACCATTATTCAACATGACTGGATTGAGGCGCGCTTCATAGCCCACAATAAAACCTTCCCGGGTCAGCTTTTGTACACGCGCCAAGGCTGCCGTAGGCGACAGATTGACCAGTTCAGCCAGTTTGATATTGGACAGCTTGGCATCGGATTGCAATAAACCCAGTATACGAATATCTATACGGTCAAGGTTCAAATAAGGACTTGGCATTAGAATTATTCTCTAAAAAAAGCCAAAACTATAGTGAGATATTCGTCAAATATTCTGTGATTATAGATTAAAAATCACTCACCTCAAAGAACTGATTGACGCAGTACAGGAAGTCACTATGCCAACCACTCTCCGCCCAGATTCAATTTTAGATTCAGCCCAGCATTCGAATTATATTGCTGAATTTAAACACAAAAACCAATACGAAGAACGTATTAATATGGCATGGCGTCGTGCTGAAACTGAATGCGTCGAAGAGTTATTGGCCCATAGTGAAATTTCTTCCGAAATGAGTGACAAGATTCAGGCGCTTGCCTTTGATCTCGCACATTCCTTACGTGAACGCAAAAGTTCCACTGGGAAAGCCGGTATTGTCCAAGGCTTATTGCAGGAATTTTCTTTATCTTCTCAGGAAGGCATTGCCCTGATGTGTCTGGCAGAAGCCTTGCTGCGGATTCCGGACAAAGCCACACGTGACCTACTGATTCGAGACAAAATCAATCAAGGTAACTGGAAAGAACATTTGGGTCAGAGCCAGCTAATGTTTGTGAATGCGGCAGCCTGGGGACTGATGCTGACTGGCAAGCTGATGGAAACCCCGCAGCAAAAGAGCCTGTCTAGCTTGTTGACTGGTCTTTTGGCACGCAGTGGCCGCGGGATTATCCGTAAGGCCGTCGATGTTGCCATGCGCATGATGGGCGAGCAGTTTGTTACGGGTGAAACCATTGATGAAGCACTGAAAAATGCGGAGCCGCTGGAAGAAAAAGGCTTTCGCTATTCCTATGACATGCTGGGTGAAGCTGCACTGACCGATCCGGATGCTGAACGTTATTATCAAGATTATCAGCAAGCCATTCATGCCATTGGTCAAGCATCACAAGATAAAGATGTTTATGACGGGCCTGGCATTTCTATCAAACTCTCTGCGCTGCATCCACGTTATCAGCGTTCCCAAATGGATCGCGTGCATGATGAGCTCTATGCAAAAGTACTTAAACTCGCAGTCTTGGCCAAGCAGTACAATATTGGTTTAAATATCGATGCTGAAGAAAGCGATCGCCTTGAGATTTCATTGGAACTGTTAGAACGCCTGTGTTTTGAACCGCAACTGCAGGACTGGAAAGGCATTGGCTTTGTGATTCAAGCCTATCAAAAACGCTGCTTCTATGTGGTGGATTACATCATTGATCTGGCGAAGCGCAGTCAGAAACGCCTGATGATTCGTCTGGTCAAAGGCGCGTATTGGGATAGCGAAATCAAAAAAGCCCAGATTGATGGAATGTCGGATTATCCGGTATTTACCCGTAAAGTACATACCGATCTGTCTTATATCGCCTGTGCACGTAAGCTTTTGGCTGAACCGGACTATATCTATCCGCAATTTGCCACTCACAATGCACAAACGGTAGCGACGATCTATCAACTGGCGCAACCTGAGCAATACTATGCCGGTCAATATGAGTTTCAATGTCTGCATGGCATGGGCGAACCGCTGTATGAAAATGTTGTGGGCGATCCATCGAAAAATAAACTGGGTATACCCTGCCGGATCTATGCGCCAGTCGGTAATCATGAAACTTTGCTGGCTTATCTGGTGCGCCGTTTACTGGAAAATGGTGCTAATACCTCCTTCGTCAATCGTATTGCCGACAAGACTTTAAACATTGAGGATTTGATTGAAAATCCTCAACAAACGATTTTAAAGGCATCAAAACAGGAAAACGTATTGGGAGCCAAGCATCCTCATATTCCATATCCGCAAGATCTTTATGCCGATGCACGCATTAACTCTTCAGGACTCGATTTGGCCAATGATGCTGAACTCCGTGTTTTAAATGAAGTCGCCTCCAGTCTGGCAAATACGCAATTTCAGGCAGCTGCTATGGGAACGGCGTTTACAGTTATCGATACAAGCAACGTAGTGCAAATCATTAATCCAGCACACCATCAGGATGTGGTCGGTACGGTCTATGAAGCAACTTCTGAACAGGCCGAAATTGCACTCACCCAAGCAGTTAATGCACAAAGTTTCTGGGCCAATCTGTCAAAAAATGAGCGTGCTGCCTGCCTGAATAGAGCCGCAGAACTGATGGAACAGCGCCTGCTACCGCTCATGGTTCTTCTTTCTCGCGAAGCAGGTAAAACCTATGCCAATGCCATTGCCGAAGTGCGTGAAGCGGTAGATTTCATGCGTTATTATTCAGCTCAAGTTTTGGATCTCAGTGACAATGTACAGATCCAGCCTTTAGGCACCGTGCTATGTATCAGTCCATGGAACTTCCCGCTGGCGATTTTTACCGGTCAGATTGCAGCAGCGCTGGTCGCTGGCAATACTGTGATTGCCAAACCGGCTGAACAAACACCGCTGATTGCAGCACAAGCCGTGCAGATTTTATGGGAAGCCGGCATTCCGCAGGATGTATTACAGCTGTTGCCGGGCCGTGGTGAAACTATTGGTGCACAGCTCAGTGCAGATTCGCGTATTCAAGGCATCATGTTTACCGGTTCCACCGAGGTCGCACAAATTCTGCAAAAAACCGTCGCAGAACGAATAAACCAGTTTGGAGAAAGCGTCACCCTGATTGCTGAAACCGGTGGTCAGAATGCCATGATTGTGGATTCATCCGCCCTGACTGAACAGGTGGTGCTGGATGTGGTGAGCTCTGCCTATGACAGTGCCGGTCAACGTTGTTCTGCCCTGCGTGTCCTCTGTGTTCAGGAAGATAATCTGGAGGCTGTTCGCAATATGCTCAAAGGTGCAATGCAGCAGTTGCGCGTTGGCAATCCGGTCTTGCTTAAAACCGATATTGGTCCGGTGATTGATGCAGAAGCCAAACAAAATATCCAACAGCATATTGAACAGATGCGCCGCAAAGGTCATAAAGTTCATCAGTTGATGTTTAATCAAGACCAGACTGAATTAACTCCAGGAACATTCATTGCGCCGACCCTGATTGAACTGCCAAATCTGGATGATCTGGAACGTGAAGTATTTGGTCCGGTACTGCATCTGATCAGCTATAAATATGGCGAACTGGAACAGTTATTAGATCAGATCAACAGTAAGGGCTATGGTCTGACCATGGGCTTGCACACGCGTATTGATGAAACCATGCAAACCGTGATTGCGCGAGCAGAAGTCGGCAACCTGTATATCAACCGCAATATCGTTGGTGCGGTCGTGGGCGTCCAGCCTTTTGGTGGTGAAGGTCTGTCCGGCACCGGTCCGAAAGCGGGTGGCCCGTTGTATATCTATCGTTTAATGCATCAAGTATCCGAGAAAAAACTGGCTCAGCCTTATGCAGCTCAAGCTGAGCCAGCACTTGTTGAACATAAACTTGTTCAGGAGTTTAAAGTCTGGGTAGCTAAAACTTTCCCAACTTTATCTTTAAAAGCACCTATGCAAATTGCGACTGGTCAAAGCTTTAGCCTGCAAGGCCCAACTGGTGAGGAAAATCAATACATGATCTTGCCGCGTAAAAGCGTTCTATCCTTAGCCCACACAGAGCAAGACCAGATTCAACAAATTCTGGCGATTTTATCGGTTGGCAGTTGTCCTGCGGTACTGGCTGACAATACTTTTATCCTGAAATATTTACCAACCATGCCAACCGCGGTCAGCAAGCAATTTAAAGTGGTCCGGGATATTGAAACAGGCGCGTTTGATGCCGTCCTGCATCATGGTGATTCTTCTGAACTGATTGATTTACAGAAACGCATTGCAGCCCGAAAAGGCCCAATTATTGGTATCACCCATTTAACTTCGGGCAACTACGATATTCCGATCGAGCGATTTGTGATTGAACGCGCCATCAGTATCAATACGGCGGCGGCAGGCGGCAATGCCAGCTTGATGACGATGGATAATCTCTAGATCAGTCGAATCATCTCATTATTTTTAGCTTAAATCTTTCCTCTTGATGGCCAAACCTCTCTCCTCAGAAGGTTTGGTCTTTTTTATGCAGCTTTTAAAGCGGCTTGACTACAATAGGCTTAGGCAGATCGGCAATTTTTTGCTACCATTTGCGCTTTAAAATATTTGCGATTTCTTACTGCATATGACTTCATCTTATCAGCAACAACTTGAAGCCAAAATTGAACGCATCAGCGCTCAGTTTGCCGAATATCAACCACCTGCTTTAGAAGTATTCCAGTCTCCTGAAAAATATTTCCGCATGCGTGCTGAATTCCGGATCTGGCATACTGAAGATGATCTGTTTTATGCCATGTTCGAACGTGACGAAAACAACAATAAAAAAGTGATTCGTATTGATGAATTTCCAATTGCAGACCGCAGTATTAATGACTTGATGCCGCAACTACTGGCAGCATTCAAGGCAGATGCCAATCTGGGTCGTCGTCTATTTGAAGTCCATTTTCTGGCGACGTTAAGTGGTCAGGTTCTGGTATCCCTGATTTATCACCGCAAGCTGGATGAAAGCTGGGAACCTGCAGCAAAAGCCCTGGCGGAAAAGCTGAATATCAAACTGATTGGCCGAAGCCGTGGCCAGAAATTCGTCCTGACCGATGAATATGTGGTGGAAGAGCTATCTGTATTTAACCGTCGCTATAAATACAAGCAGATCGAAAGCAGCTTCACTCAGCCGAATGCACAAGTTTGTCAAAAAATGCTGGAATGGGCATGTGATGCAGCGGAACAATCAGATAAAGATTTGCTGGAACTCTACTGTGGCAATGGGAACTTTACCCTGCCGCTTTCGACCAAATTCCGCCGTGTTTTGGCCACTGAATTAGCCAAATCTTCAGTTTATGCAGCTGAGTGGAATATTGAGCAGAACCAGATTGAAAATATTCAGGTTGCGCGTCTGTCTGCCGAAGAATTCACTCAAGCCTATAATGGCGAACGTGTTTTCCGTCGTTTGCAGGAAGCACAAATTGACATTTCGACTTATGATTTTGATACGGTATTTGTCGATCCACCGCGTGCTGGTATTGATGATGAAACGCTGAAACTGTTACAGCGTTTCCAGCGTATTATTTACATTTCTTGTAATCCAGATACCTTATATGACAATCTGAAACAGTTGTCTCAAACGCATAGAATCAGCAAGTTCGCCATGTTTGACCAGTTCCCGTATACGCACCATGTTGAGACGGGTGTCTTATTGGAAAAAGTATAAAGAGTTTGTTTCAATTTATTATATTGTTACAATAATGGAGCTTTTTAAAGCTCCATTTTTTATATTTAAAATCATATGTTTAATAATAAATATTGACTTGTACAGCAAGAAATATCGTTAGACCTTCGGGCTTCAATCGGAAATTTTCTAGCCTGACTGCTGCTTTTATCACATAGGTCCTATTGCTTTATTTATTTAATTGGCTATATTTCACTCTATGTTAGGTTGTTGTATGAAGGCTCTATGAGTTTTTGGCAAAAGTTGTTTTCTAATGAACAACACAATGAACACAAGAATCAAATTGCTTGTGTTGAAAATGATTGCTCTTGCAAGACAAATGAACAGCTTCTTGAAGCACTTTCTAAAGCCACTGATGAAGAAATCATCATTGGAATTAAAAAGGTTCTGGTATCTCGCGGCTATAGCCGTAAAGAACTGAATGAACTTCAGCACTTGCCATTGCAGTAATCGGCCAAGGTTACAGCCGTATAAAGAAAGCACTTGCGTAGTCAGGTGCTTTTTTTATGCTTGAAAGTTTATAGTTGAAGGGTTTGGTCTTCTCTATTTCAGCATAGTTTATTAACTCCAACTTTAAAACTTCAGAGATCAGGCAGGAAAACTCTAAACAACTCATTTGATCCCCTTTGATTTGAAGAAATGTTAAGGCTTGCTTAGGCTATTTAAAACCTTTATCAGAAGAATATGTTCTAAATTCTGCTTTCTTTAAATCCCTTTAAATTTGGCTTAATAACTCTTCAATTCTGATCTGAAACTCAGGCAAGGCATCGATTAATTTAGCAAAACACAGTACACTTCCTATTAAACGACAATGCTTTTTAAATGGCTTAATTCTGATATGCAACAGACTAAACGGTTTCCCATAGGCGCACACCTTATGGTTAAACATTTCGGTTATACCCATCATGGGATTTACGCCGGACGTGGTCGTGTCATTCATTATTCCGGCTTTGCGCATTTATTCAAGAAACGCCCGATTGAAATCACCTCGATTGAAAAATTCAGTCATGGCAAACCAATTCATATGCAACATTATGACTCGGCAAAATATAAAGGTCGTAAAGTGGTGCGCCGCATGCGGTCCAGAATGCATGAAAACAACTATCATCTGATTATTAATAATTGCGAACATTTGTGTACCTGGGCGATTACCGGTGTGGAAAGTAGCCCGCAAGTAATTTATATGATGAATCGCCTGACCACGATTGGTTATATCAGCTCGATGATGAGTTTTATGAACAGCATGTTCCTGACCCTGACCACGACCAGTTTCGCATTGGCGCTGTACATCAAGAAGAAGCTCAGAGATAAAGCCAATCTGCGTTTGCAACAATACCGTGAATTGCAAGATCAGGCTAAAACTAAAGTGTCAGACCTGACTAATTTTAAACATCGTTAATTCAAAGCCTAGTCTACCGATAAATGATGAGCAGGAAAGGTTGAGGCCGTGTTTACATTTTGATGATGTCGATAAGGAATTAGGTTAAATAGCCTTTTTTGGCTTGAATCGCTTCAGGTAGTGCTTTGCCTAAAGAGCTTAGGGTTTCCCGCTCTACCAGTCGTACAATTGAATCTAGCGGCAGATCGTTGTCCTGCAGGCCAAAGGGTTCTTCTAGCTCTGCACTGAGCTCATCTAGTCCGAGTAGCATATAGGCAATTAATCCGACCAGGATCGGCGTCCAAAGGCCCAAATTCGCCTGCAAACTGAAAGGCAAGATAAAGCAAAAAGAATAAACTGCACGATGTAACAATACCGAATAAGAAAATGGTAATGGCGTTGACAAAATCCGGTCGCAACCGGCCTGAATATCTCCCAAAGCCACAGTGTGCTGATTCAGGTTGTTATAAATAATGTCGCTGATCTTGCCCTGTTTATATTGCTGTACCAGCTCTTTTTGCATCTGTTCCAGCACCCATTGTGATGGATTGATTTGCATGGGCAATTTCTCAAATGACTTGGGTTCAAACCTGGCAGTGGCTTGATAAGCCTGAATGCTAGGCGTTTGCTGTCTCAGCCGGTCACGTAATAGATGGGTAAACAGCATCATGCGGTACAATAAGACTTCACGGGTTTGATTATCTAGCACATGGCTGTCGCGGCATAAATGACGCGTGGTGGCAATCAGCGCGCCCCAAAGCTTACGACCTTCCCACCAGCGATCATAGCAGGCTGTATTTCTAAAACTTAAAAAAATCGAGAGAATGACACCAAAGATGGTAAAGCCAATTGCCGGGACAGCAGGAAGGCTCACGAAATGCGCCTGACTCAAATACACCAGCAAAGCGGAAATAAAAACCACCAAGATTAATGCGGGCAGCACCTTGGGCAGAATCGTTCCCTGCCAAGCAAACAGTAACCCCAAACTATTATTCTTATCACGCACAATCATGCAATTTTCCCTGCTGTATTGAAAAAGCCCAACCAGAGTTGGGCTTTTTACATTCTGACTTAAACCAGCTTATTTGCCTGGTTTAAAGCTGTCCTTAAGATCCAGAATACGGTTAAATACCGGTTTTTCGCTGGAATGATCATATTGATCTGCCACGAAATAACCTTCACGCTCAAACTGGAAACGATCCTCCGGCTGAGCTTGCGCTAATGCAGGCTCAATCACGGCCTGAACCACCTTCAATGATTCAGGGTTCAGGTTTGCCAAGAAGTCATCACCCACTTCTGGATCAGACTCCGTAAACAGACGGTCGTAAATACGCACTTCTGCAGGAACGCCTTTTGTCGCAGATACCCAGTGAATCACACCTTTGACCTTACGACCTTCAGGATTTTTACCTAAAGTTTCAGGATCAATCGAACATTTCAGTTCAACCACTTCACCATTTTCATCTTTAATGACTTCGTCACATTTGATGACATAGGCATGACGTAAACGGACTTCACCGCCTGGAATCAGACGTTTAAAGCCTTTTGGTGGCTCTTCTTCAAAGTCTTTACGATCAATAAACAGCTCGGTCGTCAATGGAATAACGCGCTCGCCCATATCGACATTCGGATGACGTGAATGGGTCAGGTCCATATCAGCTGGCAAGTTGGTTAAAGTCACTTTTAATGGATTTAACACGGCCATACCACGAGCGGCGGTATTTTCCAAAGATTGACGAATACAGTATTCCAGCATGGCTACATCGACGATACTGCCATCAACTTTCGATACACCAACACGTTGACAGAAATCACGCAGACCTTCAGGCGTGAAACCACGACGGCGCATACCCACTACAGTTGGCATACGTGGATCATCCCAGCCCTGAACATAGCCACCTTCAACCAGCTTACGCAATTTGCGTTTTGAGGTGATGGTATAGTCCACATTTAAACGGCTAGATTCGTACTGACGTGGCACGGATGGTGATTTAACTTTTGCCACTACCCAATCATAGAACGGACGGTGATCCTGGAATTCCAAGGTACAGAGTGAATGCGTAATGCCTTCAATCGCATCAGAAAGTGGATGCGCATAGTCATACATTGGATAAATTTTCCATTTATCGCCAGTCTGATGATGCGCTGAATGCAGGATACGGTACAAAATCGGATCACGCATATGCACGTTCGGTGAAGTCATATCGATCTTGGCACGTAAAACTGCCTGACCTTCTGCATATTCACCGCTGCGCATTTTCTCAAAACGCTCCAGGTTTTCTGCAACCGTTGCATCGCGTTGTGGCGAGTTTTTACCTGGCTCAACGAAATTACCACGGTTTAAACGAATCTCTTCCGGACTTTGCAAATCCACATAGGCATCGCCCTGCTCAATCAGCTGAACTGCCCAGGTATAAAGTTGATCAAAATAGCTTGATGCATAACGCGGCTCACCTTCCCACTGGAAACCCAGCCATTTCACATCATTGGCAATACCATCCACATATTCCTGCTCTTCGGCATCCGGGTTGGTATCGTCAAAACGCAGGTTACAAACACCTTTAAATTCTTCAGCAATTCCGAAGTTCAAGCAAATTGCTTTCACATGGCCAATATGTAAATAGCCATTCGGCTCAGGCGGAAAACGCGTCACCACCTGTTGAGTACGACCAGCGGCTAAATCATCGGTAATGACCTGACGTACAAAGTCCAAGCCTGGTTGTTGTTCTTGCTGCTGCACTGAATCGACTGCATTGTTCTTTTGGGTCGGGTTCTCGGGCAGAGATGTCACAACATCATTTGGCTTCATGATCAATCATTCACTTCTAAAGTTAAAAAGGGATTAACGAATATTTCATCGTACAAGTTGTACGTATATTCATTATCAAAGTTCCTTAGTTTAACTATAGGTGATTAATCTCTCAACCGCTAACTACGGTATTTGATTTCAATTCACTCATTTTAAAAAGTGAAAATACAGCAAGCTGCCCAAAACTAAAATATCAACGCTTTAAGAAACTGGAAAATGATTCAATTTGTACCTAACCCGAAATATAACGCCCTGTCTGGCAGCAATTGAAATGCCTTGATAAATCAACGTATAAATAAGGTATTATTTTTATGCTTTTAACAAAGAAAATAATGTTTTTACTTGCCTTGTCGAATGTAGTTTGCTTATGCTTCACTCATTCAGAAAAAACCATGGCACTCGTCCATGATCAGGAGATTACACAATGAGTTTTCCTCAAGTCGAATTAAACACCAATAAAGGTCGTATTGTTCTAGAACTCAATGCTGAAAAAGCACCTAAAACCGTAGCTAACTTTTTAGAATACGTACGTGACGGTTTTTATGACGGCGTAATTTTCCACCGTGTTATTGATGGTTTCATGATCCAAGGCGGCGGCATGGATGAAAACTTCAAGGAAAAAGCAACACGTGATGCAATCGAAAACGAAGCAGACAACGGCTTGACCAATGACGAAGGTACGATTGCAATGGCGCGTACTCAAGCTCCACACTCTGCCTCTGCTCAGTTCTTCATTAACGTGAAAAACAATTCATTCCTTAACCACTCTGGCAAAACTGCTCAAGGTTGGGGTTATGCCGTATTTGGTAAAGTAGTTGAAGGTATGGACGTTGTGAACGAAATCAAAAATGTACGTACTGGCAACCGTGGCTACCACGCTGACGTTCCTCTAGAAAACGTAGTCATCGAATCTGCAAAAATCATTTCTGAATAAGTTTAAATCCTCCCTAACCCTCCTTTAATAAAGGAGGGAATCACCTTTTATCAAAATAAGGTTTTCCTCCCTTTTTCAAAGGGAGGTCGGGAGGGATTAAATTAAACAAGGAAAAGATTCGTGATCTATCTGTTTATCTCAGATTTACATTTGTCACCTGATCACCCTCGACTTGTTCGGGGGTTTTTAGATTTATTAACTGAGTATCAAGATCAAAATACCCAACTGTATATTTTGGGTGACTGGTTCAATGCCTGGATTGGTGATGATTTTAAGTCTCCGTGGCTGGACGAGATTGTCACTGCATTAAAACAGTTTACTCAGGCTGGGAATCAAGTCTATTTTCAGGCCGGCAACCGGGATTTTGTCTTAGGAAGTAAATTTTTAGCTCGATTTGGCGGGCAGCTTCTTCCCGAAATCGATCAGCTAATCATTGCCGGAACACATTTTCGCCTGGAACATGGCGATGCCCTATGTACCGATGACGTCTCCTATCAGCGTTTTAAAAAGATTATTCGTCATCCCTGGCTACTTGGCTTCTTAAGAAAAACCCCTCTCTCATTTCGAACCAGACTAGCCAACCGCTTTCGTCAACAAAGCCATCAGGCACAACAGTTTAAAAGCTATGAAGTGATGGACGTCAACCCACATGCAGTTGAGCTGGCATTACAGGATGTAGATGTACTGATCCATGGTCATACGCATCGCGCAGCCATTCATCAGTTAGCCCAGAAAAGAAGAATTGTACTAGGCGACTGGAAAGAAGACAGTGCAGAGATTCTGGAAATTCAGGAAGATCAAAGTTTTGATACCCTGAAACTAAAAAAGTGGCGATATTAATCAGCCACTTTTTACGATATTGATCTGCTTAACACAGACGATAAAGCTGGTTTACCCCAGTATAGAAACTTTTACCATCGAGATTGAACTGAAATTCCTCACCCGTTGGCAATTGAATCATTTTACCGACCTCAACCCAGATAAAACCGTCCATTGTATTTTGCTTGCGCTTTAATGGAACCAGTTTCACGTTAATTTCATTGCCATCAGCGGCAGTGGCAATATGCCATTCATTGATTTTGATCAAAATATTTACTCACACGATATGAGCTTTTTGTGACTATATGGAGAGAGATTAATAACAACCTAGTTTACATAATAGTTCTATGGTTAGTAGATCTTATTTGAGTTCAAATACTTGAACTAAAAAGTACATCACAATCAGCTTAAAATAATAATAGAAGCAAGAACAGTACTTGCTTGAAGTGCAACCAGTGTAAGCTATTTATCCAGCAAAAGCAAAATTACATTGTAATGACAATAGAATGGGATTTTTAAGAACTTTTTTCATGCTTTGTTAATTATTAGGCTTTTGATTTTTATGATCTAAAATTCATTTTAACGTTACTTCATTTCCGTTGATAAACAAAACCTGTCTTTAAATACCTTAAAATCAATATTAGAGACATGAAACTAAGACTGAGCTACAGAAAGTTCTATTCTCCTGTCTTTTGATAATTCAGGATAAAAAGAATAGCATTTAAAACTGTAAACAGTACGTGAATCATAAAAAAGCTTGTTGCGCTCGTCTAGCTATTTGCTAACGTTTATTTTCTAATATTCTCTAATATGTTCTGCTGTTCTTATAAAAATTGTTCTGCTTCTTGAAGCTTCATTATGATTTTCTTATAGCTGAATGAATAGCTCATCCCAAACAATTTCTGGTTAAAAATAAACCAAAAACCTAAGCCAGCTATTCATTCAGAATCTCTTGTTGATTAATAACCACCTGCCGGATTATTCACATTGATATCCGTTTTATATTTCCCCAATAGATCACGCAAGGAGTTCATCAAAACACTGGTATCTACGCCGACTGCGACAAACTCAGTGCCAAGTTCGATATATTTTTGCGTCACTTCATGCTGGGTTGACAGAATTCCTGCAGCTTTGCCTGCAGAACGAATCCGCTGAATTGCATCAATTACAGCTTTTTGTACTTCAGGATGATTCGGATCACCTTGATAACCCATAGTGGCAGACAGATCGACGGCACCAATAAATACCCCATCAATCCCGTCGATCTGAAGAATAGCATCCAGATTTTCCAGTCCTGTGAGATTCAATCTGGATTAATAGACAGATTTCTTCATGTGCAGTCTGATAATAATTCGGAATGCTGTTCCAGCGGGTGGCACGTGCCAGTGCAGGACCAACACCACGAATCCCTTCAGGCGGATAACGGACTGCCTTGACCATGAGTTCGGCCTGTTCCACGGTTTCTACCATTGGAATCAACAGCGTTTGTGCACCGATATCCAAGAGTTGCTTGATCAGTTGCACGCTACCAATGGGCGGTCGTACCACTGCTTGCGAGGGATAAGCGGCAATACTTTGCAGTTGCGACAAGGTGGTTCTCAAATCACTGGGTGCATGCTCACCATCAATCAGCAGCCAGTCATAGCCTGCATTTGCCGCAATCTCGGTGCCATAGGCATCCGCCAGTCCAATCCATAAGCCGATTTGCTGCTGGGTTTTCAGTTTGTGTTTAAAATAATTGGTGACTTGCATCCGCTAACCTATTTTCATGTTGCCGGCGATGTCTCTTATTAAACGCTTCTCGCTTAAAAGTGCCAATAGACAAAAACTGGGTTTTAATCTGATTTAACTCTAAGTTTTGCTTGAATCCAACTCAAGATCATTTCAGAACAGGCTTTGCCTGATGCTTTTTTATTGTAATAATCGGAGGATGTGAAAAATGTATATATTAGACTTCTTGCGTTAGTCAAAATTTAAACAGCCCAAAGCTACATTTTATAAGGTTTTAGCCAATTCAAAAATTAGGTAAAACGATACTTTCGCAAGAGGTCTATTTAAAACTTCTACTCGCTGTTTATTTAAAAAGATTGGAGTCCATTGATGGATTTACTCAAGATCACACAGACCCGCTATACCACTAAAGCCTATGATCCCAGCAAGAAAATCCCGGCAGAACAGTTCGAGCGCTTATTAGAAATTTTGCGTCTGGCACCCTCTTCGATCAATATTCAGCCTTGGCATTTTTTTATTGCCGATCATGATGCCGCCAAACAGCGCATTGCCAAAGCCTTGGTCGGTACTTATGCCTACAATGCACCCAAAGTTCTGGATTCATCCCATACCATTTTATTCTGCACCAAAGCTGATATTAATGAGCTACATCTGGAAAACTTATTGAACCGCGATGATCTCAGTGGCCGTTTTAAAGATGAATCAGCCAAAGAAGGTCAGAAAAATACCCGTGCAGGTTATATTCATTATTATCGTAATGAAAAAGGTGATATTCAGCGTTGGGCTGAAAACCAGACCTTCATTGCACTCGGTCAAATGCTCTTGGCTGCCGGAATTGAAGGGGTTGATGCCACACCAATTGGCGGCTTTGACGAAGAGATGATTAGTGAACAATTACAACTTGCAGAACAGGGTTTGATCCCTTCTGTATTGCTGACTTTAGGCTATCGCAGTGAAAATGATTTCAATGCCAAACTCCCTAAATCACGTCTTGCCGCTGAAGATATTTTCACCAAACTGTAAGGAATTTATGCTATAAAAGGGGTCAAGCGCCCCTTTCCATGTCAATTCGGGCCTATTTTTTGCTTTATTTAATTTACATCTAATAGAATAACAATAGAGGTCATCTATGTCGCTCCTTACATCCAAATCCCTGAAATTTGAATGCCATCATTGCGATAAAATTTATCTCCAGCACTATAAAGAGCAACAGCATCGTTATCCGCACTGTCCAGACTGCCAACAGTCCGGTTTATTGCTTGGACTGGCCGAAGCAGGTGACCTGCTCCGACATCCGATTGAATTTGCATCCTCTTATGTCAAGCAGACATTGCATAAGCTAGGCAAATCACACTAGTCAAGCCTAGCAGTAATCCTAGAGTACTTGCAGGTTTGAGCCGTTCTTTAAAGAATACCAGACCTGCTATCACACCAAATACCACCACCAGAATATTCATGCCAGCAAAGACGATCGCAGGTGAATCCTTAAGCAGCATATGGGCTTTGACATAGAAAGCAATATTGGCAAAATTCAGGAAACCCAATAACAGACCAGCGCCGATATTCTGCATCGAGCCCAAGCTTTTATATTTGATTAACAGATAGCCCATCGAAATGATCAGGGCACAAACAAACATTAGATTCAGCGCCACCGCGAATTGGAGGCCCAGACTGGTTGTATATTTCAACAATACATCAATCAGTGCATAACCGACCCAGACCAAGCCCAGATACAACATTCCCTGACTGCCCTGTCCCGTACTTTGTCGATGTGAAAACAGGATGCACAGCACTGCTCCAATACCTAAAGCGATCCCAAGTATTTTCAGCTGATTAAACTGTTCCTGAAAAATGAAATAGGCTGCAGCCAGTGACAAAACTACAGAAAGTCGCTGGGCAATTTCGGTTTTTAAAATTCCAGCCGTTTGCAAAGCCTTGGCCAAAAACAGAAATACGCTCGGAAGCAAAATACCCAGAGCCAGAATAAGCAACCAAGGCGTCTGAGACATTGAAATATGCTGAATATCAGGCTTAAACCAGAAAAAACACAAGAGACTGGCTGTCATATAGTTCCAGCTAATCATGTGTATCGGACTCAAGTCCTTATTTTTGGCGACTTTTAATAATATTGAGACCGCAACGCTGCATAGCGCTGCTGCGAAAATCAGTTCCATATGCTGCTCTTATTCTTGATATTTATGAGTCTACAAAAAAGCCCACATTTGCAGTGGGCTTTTTTTATAAATGATTCACTGGGAATTATTTATAGTGTGACACCATTTTCTCTAAAGAAATTGGGCGAATCTTGTCTGCATTACCTGCAGTACCGAAAGCTTCGTAACGATCGATACAGATTTGCTTCATTGCATCTACAGTTGCGCTGAAGAATTTACGTGGATCGAATTCGCTTGGTTTTTCTGCCATCATACGACGCATTGCACCGGTAGATGCTAAACGCAAGTCAGTATCGATGTTGATCTTGCGCACGCCGTGTTTGATCGCTTCAACCAGCTGCTCAACCGGAACACCGTAAGTTTCCTTGATGTCGCCGCCATACTGGTTAATCACTGCCAACCATTCTTGTGGCACAGAGCTTGAACCGTGCATGACAAGATGCGTATTTGGAAGTGCTGCGTGAATTTCTTTAATGCGGTCAATCGCAAGAATATCACCTGTAGGTGGACGCGTGAACTTGTACGCACCGTGTGAAGTACCTACTGCAATTGCAAGCGCATCAACATTGGTATCAGCAACGAAGCTACGTGCTTCTTCAACTGAAGTGAGGAGTTGAGAATGATCCAGTACGCCTTCTGCGCCTACGCCATCTTCTTCACCCGCCATACCTGTTTCAAGGCTACCCAAACAACCGATTTCACCTTCAACAGATACGCCACACGCATGTGCCATTTGAACTGTACGACGAGTCACATCAACGTTATATTCATATGAAGTTGGTGTTTTACCGTCTTCACCGAGTGAACCGTCCATCATCACTGATGAAAAGCCTAACTGGATTGAACGTTGACAAATGTCAGGGCTGGTACCGTGGTCTTGATGCATTACCACTGGAATATGTGGCCATTCTTCAATTGCAGCCAAAATCAGGTGACGCAAGAACGGAGCGCCTGCATATTTACGCGCACCCGCAGATGCTTGTACGATAACAGGTGAATTGGTTGCATCTGCTGCAAGCATAATTGCACGCATTTGTTCTAAGTTGTTTACGTTAAATGCTGGTACGCCGTAAGCATGTTCGCCGGCGTGATCCAAGAGCTGGCGCAATGAAATAAGAGCCATAATATCCTCCCAGTGAATGCCACATATTCTACATGTTCAAAGGTTTCAATTCAGCAACAAATAACACTATTTAAAAAAAAACCCTGCATTTGCAGGGATTTTGTGTCACATCAACCGGATTAAGGTGCTACAGGCTCTGAAGTCGCAGCAACTGACTCGTCTGCAGTTGCTTCATCGGCTGGCGCATTGGCAACTTCAGCTGGAATATCAGTATTTTTTTCATCTAAAATTGGCTGGTCAATGGCATCAATGGCGGCTTGCTGTTCTGGAGTCACCGTCTGATCTGCCACTGCTGCCGAACTTTCTGCTTCAGCTTCTGGTGCGCTTTCCTGTTTTGCACACGCAGTCAATGCCAGAGATGCTGCTAATAATACTGCAATAGTTAACTGTTTCTTCATCACGTATTCTCGTCATTTGGTGATTTAATGACTGCATCTTATGACAGATTTATTGCATTTTAATGACGAAGCCATGAAGGGTAAATTTTCGCTGTCAAAAAAATGACATAAAAAAAGCTGGCACTGGGCCAGCTTTTTAGCTTAGGACATACAATTAAGCACGTTCTAGAAGTACTGCAACAGCAGGAAGGGTTTTACCTTCAACGAATTCAAGGAATGCACCGCCACCCGTCGAGATATAACCAATTTTGTCAGCCACTTCATATTTATCAATCGCAGCAAGTGTATCCCCACCGCCCGCAATCGAAAAACCTTCAGATTCAGCAATCGCTAAAGATAAAGTTTTAGTACCTTCACCGAATTGATCTACTTCAAATACGCCGACTGGGCCATTCCAAAGAATGGTTTTAGAGGTTTTCAGGATTTCTGCAAATGCTTTCGCAGTTTCCGGGCCTACATCCAGAATCATGTCGTTATCAGCAACATCTGCAACGTTTTTCACCGTTGCTTTTGCAGCAGCCAATGAACCCAGGAAGTCTTCAAAGTTAATTTCAGAGGCATCTGCCACGACAACATCAATTGGAAGTGGAACTGCTACTTTTGCAGCAATGGCTTTTGCCGTATCGATCAGATCCTTTTCACACAATGATTTGCCCACGTTATAACCGGCCGCAGCAAGGAACGTGTTGGCAATACCCCCACCAACGATCAATTGATCACAAATGTCAGAAAGTGAGGTTAAAACATCTAGCTTGGTAGAGACTTTAGAACCTGCAACAATCGCCACCATTGGCTTTTCAGGGGTTTGCAGTGCACGACCAAGCGCATCAAGTTCAGCTGCCAGTAAAGGACCTGCAGCTGCAACTTTAGCCAGACGCGCTACGCCTTCAGTAGATGCTTCTGCACGGTGTGCTGTACCAAAGGCATCCATCACGAATACATCACACAATGCTGCATATTTTGCTGCAAGTTCAGGATTGTTTTTCTTCTCGCCGACGTTAAAACGGCAATTTTCCAGTAGAACTACCTGACCTGGCTGAACATCAACGCCATCTAAATAGTCAGTAAACAGTTTCACTTCTTGGCCCAAAGCTTCAGTCAAGTAAGCCGCTACAGGAGCAAGTGACTGTTCAGCTTTAGGCTCACCTTCAACCGGACGACCCAAATGAGAATACACCATGACTGCAGCGCCTTTTTCTAGTGCTGCTTTAATCGTTGGCAATGCTGCACGAAGACGCGCATCGCTGGTGATCACACCATTTTTAACAGGAACGTTTAAATCTTCACGGATCAGAACACGTTTACCTGCTAAATCGAGGTCAGTCATACGCTGAAAGTTCATGTAGAGCTCACTTTATAGATATTAAAACCAGGCGATTTTAAATGATTATGCAGAAAAAGGTTAGCATCTTTTGCAGAAAACATTATGAATGCCAAAGTTTTGTTATGATAGAAAAAAGCCTCTTCTAGATTCAGTCCCTATGTCGATACATCCTGATCCAAATCTTAACCGTTTGAACGTGTTAGGTGAGCCTTTGTCCAGCTGTTGCTTCGATCCGATTACCGGATATTTCCGCAATGGCTTTTGCCATACTGCGACCACCGATCTGGGCCAGCATACGGTTTGCGCGCAAATGACCTCAGAATTTCTGAATTTTTCTCAAAAAGTCGGTAATGACCTGATTACGCCTTTGCCCGAACTGGATTTCCCGGGCCTGCAACCTGGCGATTTCTGGTGTATCTGCGTAACGCGCTGGGTCGAAGCCTATGAAGCGGGTCAAGCTCCACCGATCAAGCTACAAGCCTGTCACAAAGCTGTTCTGGCATATGTACCGTTAAATATTCTTGAGGAATATGCTGTCTAATGAATTCTGCACAGATTATCTTGGCATCGTCCAGTCAAACCCGCAAAGCGCTGATGGATCGTCTGCATATTAATTATATTTCCATGGTACCGGATATTGATGAATCTCCTCGCGGGGAAAATCACGCAGATGATCTGGCACAACGACTGGCTTTTGAGAAAGCCAGATATATTGCTGAACAAAATCCAGAAGCGATTGTGATCGGCTCAGATCAGGTGGCATGGCGTGAAGGTGCGCCGGATATTTTTATTGGTAAACCGTTAACGACTGAAAAGGCCATTCGCCAGCTACAAGCCAACTCGGACAAGATTGTCTATTTTAGTACTGCGCTCAGTGTGCAGCAGCTATCGACCGGTTTTGAACAAAGTCTGGTTGAACACTATAAAGTCAAGTTCCGCAAACTGTCTCAGGTCGAAATCGAGCGTTATGTCGAAATTGAACAACCTTTGCATTGTGCAGGCAGTTTCAAATGTGAAAGCCTCGGTATCAGCTTGTTTGAAGAAATGATCGGACAAGATCAGACCACGCTGATGGGCATGCCAATGATCAAGCTCTGTCATATTCTTCGTGAATTAAAAATTTTGGTTCCTTAATCTCTCCCTTTAAATTCAGGCTTTACTCTATGTCTCAACCTTTAGACGTACTAGGCGGTATTACCGCTGAACAATTCCTTAGCGAATACTGGCAAAAGAAACCTTTACTGGTGCGTAATGCAATGCCTGAAATCGCCAGTTTGCTTGAACCCAATGATGTGATGGAACTTGCGCTTGAAGAACATGTCACTGCCCGTCTCATCAAGCAGAAAGATCGTGATCCGAATCAATGGAGCGTGAAATCTTCACCTTTGCTCAAAGCAGATTTCCAGAAAATGCCCAAGCTCTGGACGCTTTTGGTTCAGGCTGTAGATCACTATTCATTTGACCTGTCGGCACTTTGGAAAAAATTCCCGTTTATTCCACAATGGCGTCGCGATGACATCATGGTGTCTTATGCACCACAAGGCGGTTCAGTCGGCAAACATTTCGACTTCTATGATGTATTTCTGGTACAAGGCTACGGCCATCGTCGCTGGCAGCTTGGGCAAATGTGTGATGCCGAAACTCCATTCGTTCCGGGTCAACCGCTTAAACTGTTACCAGAAATGGAAGTTAATTTTGATGAAGTGCTGGCACCTGGCGACTTGCTCTATGTGCCGCCTGGTCTGGCTCATTACGGCGTGGCTGAAGATGACTGCCTGACTTATTCATTCGGTTTCCGCATGCCAAATATCAGTGACATGATGGATCGTGTCGGGGATAAATTCTCTGAAAATGAAACGCTGCGTAACCCATTGCTGGATATCATCCGTGATCAAGTCGGTGCTATCGGTGAAGTGAGCAGCAATGAGCTGGAATATCTGAAAGAACACATCATGCAGCAACTGCATAATTCCAATGTTCTCGAAGATGCCATCATGAGCTTGATGTCCGAACCTAAATATCCTGAAAATCTGCCTGAAGCAGAAGAAATCGGTACAGGTGATCTGGAAGACGCACTTGATCAGGGTTATAGCCTGATGCTCGAACCTGCTTCACGTCTGCTCTATACTGAAACGGATGGCGATGTTTTGTTCTGGGCCAATGGTGAAGGTGTCTGTATTTCGGAGGCATTTACCGCCAAACTCAAACAGCTTGCAGATGGTGAAGCGCTGTTATTCGGTGAAGACTTCGCTGATGAAGAAATTCTGGAAGATGTTGCTGCATTATTAAATGAAGCCGTGTTGATGCTGGTTCCACCGCCAGAAGACGAGTAATCTTTCCACGGTTCTATTTAGGCAATAATTTTAAGAGGATCACATGATCCTCTTTTTTATTTTTAGAGTCTAGAATTCTAACTAATTAAGGCTGATACAGCTCTAATACAACACGAATCAGCGTATCTCCTTGTTCAGATTCAATCTGGAACAATCCTCCCATGCGCTCAACCCGCATTTTCATGCTGCGCATTCCAATACTCAGACCATTTTTTTGCACCATGTCAGCATCGAAACCGATGCCATTATCCTGAATGCTTAAAGTAAGCTGATGTGGCTGGGAATATTCCAGACTGACTTTTACCTGACTGGCCTGACTATGCTTAATGATATTGGTCAGACTTTCTTCGACTACTCGGATCAAGGTCAAACACTGTAATGCCGTCGGTTCACGCTGCCAGACTTTTGGAAATGACCATTCAACTACAATCCCCATTTCTTCCATCAGCTGGGTAAAACGATAACGTACCGGTGCGATCCAGAGTACCGGCGTTTGTGGGACTTTATTTTCAATAGATGAACCACTGTCAATGATTTGTCTGAGATCATCTCTGAGCAATTTCAGCATGGATAGAAACTGCTGTTTAGAAACTGTTTCGCTACTTTGATCCACCAGAATCATAGAACGGACAATAGACCCTCCCAACCCGTCATGCAATTCATGTGACAGATTAATCCGCTCTTGCAGACGAACATTCGTCAGCTCCAGTTGATGTTTATCGCTCAGGCTTTTATTCAGGTCGGCACTGACCTGCTGGACTTTACGTTCTAACTGGGTATTAAATTTTTCGATTTTCCTAACATTACGATTCAAGCGTGTGCCCATAATCAGCACGACAAACAAGGTAATAATCGGTGAGGTATAGGGAGATAAAGGTGAAAATTCATTGATCTTGGTTTGGTTCAACATGATCAGGTCGATGACTACACACAGCAGAATTCCCCAGAGACACAGCATCAGGAAGAGATATTCTCCATTTCGGGTTTTGATGGCCTGATAGCTGATATACACAGTACAACTGACAAAGAGCAATACATAGATGATAAACACTCCACCCAGTACCTGCTCCAAATAATCCAAAGGACTGATCATCACCAGTAGGCTGGACAGAACGCTGACCAGAATAAATCCTCGCTCCAACTGCTTAAATTTCTGTTTTACAAAGCGGATCAGATACAGACAGAAACAATGGATATAAGCAATAAAAAAAAGCATATTGGCTTTAGCTGCCGAAATCGTGGAGCGAAATGGAAAATTTTCTGTAGTCAAGACATTGGAAATAAACAGAATCCACAACAGTGAACTGAGTGCCAGCCAGCCAAAAGTGGTTTCTGAACGCCGGAATAACCAGATAATGAAACAGATCAGCCCAATCGTGGCAGAGAAAATCATATTAATCTGGAATACAGTACGGCGATCCCAGATTTTGCCTAGATACTGCTGGCTATTCACCAGCACATTATTAAATTGAATGTTGCCCAGGCCCGCGCTTTGGAAACTGTAGCCATTTACATAAATCAGGATTTCATTACTGTCTTTACGCAAACCGCTAATCGGGAAAACCCAGTAACGCGGCATATTCCAGCTTTTCGACAAGGGTTCTTGCAAGTTCCGGTCAGACCAAAGCAAGTCACCATTCAGGAATACGGCACCTGCCGAATTAATATAATCAATAGAAAAGGCAACTGGTTCTGCAAGGCGGATGTTGTCTTGGCATGACCAGCGCCAGACAATCTTGTACCAGGCACCCCCATGATAATTCTTCCAGTTGTTCTGCCAGTTATCCGGCAAACGTACGCTTTGCCAGCCCGATGTCGGCATCTCGGTAGGACCCTGAGCCTGAACCTTCTGAATATAGTCGATCTTCACCTGACAAAGATCATTAATCTGAAAATGGCTTTGCGCCTGACTCATCCTACAGAACAAGCAAAGCCAGCTGCACAGGACAAAAACACCGATCCATTTCAGTCGCTGCCGTTTGCTGCTTCTGGAACAGGCAGATGACATTACAGAATTCCCAGATGCCGTGCGGTACTGATCGCCTTAGTACGTTTACTGACCGAGAGTTTGCGGTAAATATGCTTAATATGACTTTCGACGGTATAGCGTGATACACAGAGCTGCTCGGCAATTTCACGATTACTCAGACCTTGCGCAACCAAGTACAGGATTTCCTGCTCCCGCTGCGTAAGCGTTGCCTGATCCAAAGTTACCTTGCTCTGCTCAACTGTTGCTGAAATAGTAGGGATAGAAATCTGTTTTAAAATTTCACGGGCAACAAAGGGATCAATCGGTGCGCCGCCACGTAAAATACTGCGAATAGCCAAGGCGACTTCCACATCATCGCGCTCTTTAAGCACATAACCGGTCGCACCAGCCTGAATTGCGCTAAACAGACTATCCTGTGTACTCCAGGCAGACACCACTAGAATCAGCGCTTGTGCGTCCTGTTCGCGGATTTTTTCAATAATTGAAATGCCACTTCCATCCGGTAAACCCAAATCTACTAAGGCCAGTGCAATCGGCTGTTGCTGCAAAACGGCATATGCTTCTTTCACCGTATTGGCAAATAACAGAACGTCATCCTGATAACCTAGATTGCTTAATATGATTTTTAAACGGCGCTGGATGACATATTCATCTTCAACGATTAATACTGGTACTGGCAAGACTGCCTCCGATGCTGTCATAAGCACGCCCCTTATATTTATTTTTATATATCCCCTTTAAGATTAAAATATAAACAAAATCACACTAAAAATCATGATTTATTTATTTTTTATTATCTGAAGTTTTAAGCAGCGAGAAACGCTTACGCCCGTTTTCCATATCATAGACATAAAAAATGCCATCTGTTTAGCAGATGGCAGTTCAAGATAGAAAATCTTTTGAAGTTATACGAGCTGTCTACTTTAAGCAGTACCGTATTGCTGTTTTAAATATTTCACAATCTCAGCCGATTCAAACATTTTGGTATCTGTATTTGGATCGACCAGATAGGGAAGCTGAATATTATTTCCCATCATTTCAAACAAATGTTCACGCTTACCGCCTGGTAGTGGTTCATATTTTCCCGGTTTTAAACGCAATTTGGCCGGTCCATAATCTTGCCAGCGCTCTTTAGCGACATTATGAAAAACAAACGGCACTTCCAGTTCACTCAAAACGGCGCGTACAATTCGGGTATAAGGACTGGCCTCAAAGCCCCATAATTCTAATAACAGTTCAGGTGTTGGCCGATCCTTAATCTTGGGATTCACCATTCCGCCGCGTAAACCATTGAGGACGGTTCCCGCAATTGCAGCCACTGGAATTTTAGGATAGTGAGCATATTTCTTGGGAGTTTTGCCGGTTTTGCCATAATACTTGAACAGATGATCGATAATATCCTGAGACTCATAGAGTCGATCACCGGTATTTTCATCAACTAAAAAAGGAAATTGCAGTTTTCCACCCAATTGCTGCACCTCAGGACGGAAATGAGTACCCCCTCGTGGACATGGATAAACTTCATAATCCAGATTTAGCAAGGTCATGACTTCACGCACCCGACGACAAAAAGGTGAACCCTCGTATTCATAGAGCTTCAAGGCTTTTTCAGGCTGATTTGGAAACGGTGTACCCACCATCCCACGTCCACCTTCAGCGATTGAAGAGGCCAAAGCTTGTACAACTTTAATTTGATGACTCAACATAGTATTTTCCTATTTTTGTTTTATATGAATGAAAGACAGAATCTAGGCATCCTGTCTTTCAGGGTACAGATAAGTTTTGTTGTTATTCTTTCATGCAGAAATGCAGATTCCGGCCGATTAAGCCACTAATGCTGTTTTAGACACCACAATACCATTATTGTCTGCATAGACATACTCGCCTGCATTAAACGTGACACCACCAAAACAGAGAGAGATATCAACTTCACCCACACCCTTGCGGTTGCTCTTTTGCGGAATAGCCGCCAATGCATGCACACCAAGATCAAGTTCAGCAATCGCATCGACATCACGAACGCAACCATAAATAATTACGCCATTCCAGTGATTTTTTACCGCTGATTCTGCAATCAGGTCACCCATCAAGGCACAGCGCATGGATGCACCGCCATCTACGACCAGGACCTTGCCTGTTCCATCTGTGGCCAACAACTCTTTCACCCGCGAGTTATCTTCAAAACATTTTACTGTCACAATCTGACCGCCAAAGGTTTTGCGCGCCCCATAACTCTTAAAAAATTTACCGTCCAGGCAAGGTGTCACCACCTGAAGCTCTAATTCTGGATGATCATCTAACAAGTCACAGGTAACAAATGCTGCTGTAGACACGGTGTTTTCCCCTCATTTCATTTTTTGTATGCGTAAATTATCATAAATTTCAAATTTTACCGTCTGAGTTAGCGCGGCCTCGACCATAGTATGAGCCACCTGCTCGGCTGTCACTGGCTTATACGCAAAACTATCCGGAATAAAACGCGATACTTTGTGGTAAACCTGCTGCGCGATATCTTCCAAAAAACGCTGCTCTGGACGTTCACCAATGAGCAATGAAGGTCGAATCAGGCTGATTCTGTCCAAGGACAATGTTTGTACATATTCTTCCAGCTCACCTTTGACCCGATTATAGTAAAAATGCGATTGGGAATCGGCACCCATTGCACTCAGCAACAGGTAATGCGCTGAAGTTTGTTGTAACAGCTCTGCAAAGTGAGCATTTATGGTATAGTCAATACTATAAAATGCCTGTTTGGATCCGGCCTTTTTCATGGTGCTGCCCAGGCAGCTAAAACCATGGCTATGCTTACTAACATCCTGATCATTCAACATCAGGAAATCTTCCAGTACCAGTTGTTGAACTTTATCCAAAGCATCCAGATCATTTTGATGTTTTCTGACCACTGCAGTAATCTGCTGGCAAGTCGGCTCATCTTGCAAACGTTTTATCAGTTGTTTTCCCACCAAGCCGGTGGCACCTATCACGATGGGATGAGTCAGTGATTTAGTCATTTTTTATACGATCTCCTAGGTGGAATACTAATCTAACGTTTTCTTTAGAATTTTTCTGCATCTAAAATGTTGTCAAAGCATGTCAAGACTTGACTTCGGTGCTTAGTTTAATCAAAATATGGCACTTGTTTACGGGCTGGTGATAATTCCTCTGATGTTGGTTTTCAGTTGAGTTTCAGCCCGCCCAGACCAATCTATTTCAAGGAGTGCACGAGTGGCAAACTCTGCTCAAGCTAAAAAACGTGCTCGTCAAAACGTTAAAGCACGCAAACACAACGCAAGCTTGCGTTCTATGGTTCGTACCTATCTTAAACGTACATTAGCTGCTATCAGCACTAATGACTATGCAGTTGCTACTGAAGCGTACAAATCGCTTGTTCCAGTAATCGACCGTATGGCTGACAAAGGCATCATCCATAAAAACAAAGCAGCTCGTCATAAGAGCCGCTTGAACGCGCAAGTTAAAGCACTAGCTTCTAACTAATCGCAAATGAAAAAAGCCCTTTTTAGGGCTTTTTTTGTGTCTGGAATTTGAAGAAACTAAAAAATATAATGACTCATTCAGAAAAATAATTTGTTTAGACAGCACTCATCCAGTCAATGCGATACTGTGAGATAAAAACCTGAATCTCCCTCTCTTTTAGATTATTGATCTTTATCCATAGAAGATGGCGAAGTGGTTTTATCCTGTTTCGTATTGTCAGTGTCCCGCTTTTGACATGCGGTTAAACCCAAAATCGCGATCAGGCTAAAAATTGTGATAATTTTCATAGTTTTTCCTCAAGATGAATATTTCTATATTTATTAAGCATAGATAATTTTTATACTTACATTATTGAATTTTCACCCTATAAATGTAAAAGAAGCAGTTTAGAATTTATTTTTATCGTTTTAGCCTGACTTTTATTGAATGATCAATATGAAAGGCCACATCCTTTTTATAATTTTTAACTCCCCAATAAAAAAACTCAATTGCTTCGAACAATTGAGTTTTGAATAGATCAACTTGATTTAAGAAAGTTGGGAACGTTTAAAATCGGCAATATCCAGTTCGTGTACCTGTCCGCGCCAGATCCATTTCAGTTTGGATTCCAGGAATACATCACCTTCAAACCAGACAAACAGACCTTCCATCATTTTTGGCCAGTCTTCCCGACTGACATCCTGACGCCCTGACATCACTGCAATCATCGCTGCCAAAATGGTGTCGTGACTAACGGCCAAACTTAGCCCATATTTATTTTGTGGATGGGTGTTGTAAATCAGTTCTAGTACATCCACTACGCCATGAATCGGCTGTTTCATCCCCGGCAAGGCATTATTGACAAAACTGTTAATAAAACCGAGCGCACCTTGCTTGGCAAAATAAGGCCCTGCTTTTTGAATATCCAGCACAAAGCTGCCAGGCTCCACCAGAAGTCCCTGTTCAATAATTTCAATACGATGGGTATTCTGCTCAGGGGTAACCGCATCTGCCCCTTCAATCATCAATGCAGCGGTATCAATACAACGCTGAATCGGACTTGAAATACAGTGATGAATCACACGATCGGTTTGATCAGCCAGATAAGCACCCCATTCCTGCGCCAGATCCCGCCCCTGATTGGTCAGTTGCAGATCATAGCCTGCCAAACCCTGCCCCGGAACCTCCTCACGAATCGAATGCCGTGTGAATAAGGTGACAGGCGTTTGTACATCGGGCAATAAATCAATTGCACTCAACATACTCGGTGGAAGCAGTTTCAGGGACACGTTACAGCCAACTCTGGATTGGTAATAGGTTAAGCACCACTATAACACGCTCAGAATTTTGCTCAATGCTCGGCCTGCATGTCAGAAACCGCCTGCAATGCAATAATTTTCATATCATTATTCTTATAAGCAATGAATCCGCCATTCAGCAAAGTATCCCGATGATTATAAATAAATGGACGGCCTTCTAAATCGACCAGACCACCACCAATCCGTTCGAGCATACATTGACCAGCGCTGGTATCCCATTCCGAGGTCGGATGAAAACGTGGATAGATATCGACCTGATCTTCCAGCATCATGCAAAATTTATAAGCGCTGCCCGCTTTAAACTCTGTGTAGTCCGTGAGCTCGGCCAAACTTTGCAAATACTCCAGATATTTTGGTTTCTGCTGGCTACTTTGGCTCAATCCCACAGCAATCGTTTTAGTAGTTTCAAGCATTTCATAAGCAAACCATGTCATCTTTTGGATATCATATTTATAAGGCAAGCCCTGCTCAGGACAGAAATAAATCAGTTGCTGCTCCGGAACCGCCAATATGGCAAAAGTGGTCAAACTGCCTCTGACTAAACTCAAATTAATGGTAAATTCGGGGCGCTGGTGCAGAAATTCCTTGGTACCATCTAGCGGATCCAGTAACCAGAATTCTGACCATGAGCGGCGTTCATGTTCCTGTCCTTCTTCAGACAGTAAAGGCAAGCTGGAAATCTCTGCCAAAGCTTGGGTCAGATAAGTATTAACCCGAAAATCTGCCTGAGTCACCGGAGAATTATCATTTTTTTTGATGACATCAAAAGCTGCACCAGAACAATAACGCTGATATTCTTCTCGCAAAATTTCACAGGCTTGTGTCAAAATGGGCACAAACTGCAAAATCATTGGATCTTGTGGTGCTGCTGTTGCTTTAAACATAGAAAACCTAAATATGTCAAAATGCTCTGAAAAACCTACCATAATTTTCGATATGGATGGCACTTTACTTGATCTTGCCTACGACGATTTCATCTGGAACGAGTTATTGCCTGTGCGTTATGCTGCCACACATGGCTGTAGCCTGGAACACAGCCAGGCGACACTCTATGCATTCTATCAGGAACATAATCATACCTTAAACTGGTACTCTTCACGCTTCTGGACGGCTAAAGTCGAAGTCGATGTTCTGGCGATGCAAATTGAACATAAAGATAAAGTCGCCTTGCGCCCTCATTGTCTTGAATTACTCGATTATCTTAAAAATAATGGCTATCCAATCTGGCTGGCCACCAATGCTGACTGCGCAGGTCTAGCCTTTAAACTGGATCAGTTGAATTTAAGAGATTATTTCGATGTGATTGTCAGCTCAGAAACGATTGGGCATGCCAAAGAATTTGTCGAATTCTGGCAAGGCCTGAATTCACTGCATCCATTTGATCCTGCACATGCTTATTTTATTGATGATACTGAAAAAGTCCTGAATGGGGCCCAAACCTATGGTATTCAGAACCTGTTCAGCATCCAGCAACCCTCTTCAGCCAAAGTAGCACGCCAGACTTGTAATTACCCGATGCTGCACCAATTAACAGATTTAATCACTCATTTAAATCAGGCTGAGGTAGAAAAAAAATATGCGTAAATCGTCTTTACCCGAAGATGCGGTAGGCATGCGTATAGACAAATGGCTGTGGGCAGCACGGTTTTTTAAAACCCGCTCGATTGCCAAACATGCGATTGAAGGTGGCAAAGTCCATCACAATGGTGAACGTGTCAAGGTATCGCGCGAAGTCCGTGTTGGTATGGAACTGACGATTCAGCAAGGCATCGACAAAAAAACCGTGCTGGTTAAGGAACTTTCTGATGTTCGTGGCCCTGCACCCGTGGCACAAAAACTGTATGAAGAAACCGAAGTCAGTATTGCGCGCCGGGAATTGATTACGTCACAAAGAAAGTTGCATAATCTAGCTCGTCCCGACCATCGTCCAAGCAAGAAAGATCGTCGTGACATCAGTAGATTTAAAAATGAAAATAGTCAGAATTTCGATCAGTCATGGTCCTATAATGACGATTAAATTTAAGCGTCAGAATATGTCGTACATGCGCTGACTTTTATAGAACACTAGGGAAAATTCTGTCACTATACACCTGTGGAACAAAGCTCTAATTTAAGACATCCACTTGAGTACTAACTTAGTGACATCGTATTGAGGTTGTAAGATGGATGAGAATAAAAACAAGGCGCTCAACGCTGCCTTAAGCCAGATTGAAAAACAGTTTGGTAAAAATACAGTTATGCGTCTTGGTGACAATACCGTTCAGGCAGTTGAAGCTGTGTCTACAGGCTCTTTAACGCTGGATATTGCACTCGGTATTGGTGGTTTACCTAAAGGTCGTATCGTCGAGATCTATGGTCCTGAATCTTCAGGTAAAACCACAATGACATTGCAAGCAATTGCAGAGTGTCAAAAAGCAGGCGGTACATGTGCATTCATCGATGCCGAACACGCGCTTGACCCTCAATATGCACGCAAGCTGGGTGTAGATATCGACAATCTACTGGTATCGCAACCGGACCACGGTGAACAGGCACTTGAAATCGCAGACATGCTGGTACGCTCTGGTGCGATCGACATGATCGTTGTCGACTCTGTTGCTGCATTGACACCACGTGCCGAAATTGAAGGCGAAATGGGTGACTCGCATATGGGTCTGCAAGCCCGTTTGATGAGCCAGGCACTGCGTAAAATTACTGGTAATGCTAAGCGTTCCAACTGTATGGTGATCTTCATTAACCAGATTCGTATGAAGATTGGCGTCATGTTTGGCAGCCCTGAAACCACAACTGGTGGTAATGCACTGAAATTCTATGCCTCTGTTCGCTTGGACATCCGTCGTATTGGCCAAGTGAAAGAAGGCGACGAGATTGTTGGTTCTGAAACTAAAGTCAAAGTCGTGAAAAACAAAATGGCGCCTCCGTTTAAAGAAGCATTATTCCAGATTCTTTATGGCAAAGGTGTTAACCATCTAGGTGAATTGATCGACCTTGCTGTACAGCAAGAAATCGTGCAGAAAGCTGGTGCGTGGTATTCTTATCAAGGCGACAAAATTGGCCAAGGTAAGAACAACACCATCCGTTATCTGGAAGAGCATAAAGAAATGGCTCAGACGATTGAAAAGCTGATTCGCGACCAGCTTCTCACCAAAGCAGTGGTTGTTGAAGAAGACGATAGCAAGGAAGAACCTGACTTTTTAGATGCGTGATCTTATTAGATGCGTCATCTTTAAACGTCAAGACACAGCGCCCTCCGGGGCGTTTTGTTATTATATAGGGAATGTAAAATCCGAGAGAATCATGTCAGACGCGAAATTCAGCAAACTGCTCGATTATGAAACTTTAAAACAGCAATTTGGTGATGCTGAAGATCAAGCTCAACCTGCAAAAACAGCGCTGCAAGACACTCCTGAATTTGATCCCGAAGAGCGTTTGTTTTCCTCTACCCCAACTCAGGATGAGAAAAAACTGGGACTGACAGGCTCACGCTTACGTTCTTATGCCTTTGCCGTACTGACGCGCAAGGAATATTCCAAAGCCGAACTGATCGAGAAATTAGCCCTCTATGCAGAGCATCGTGATGAAGTCATTAACTTAGTGGGAGAACTGTCCCGTGAGAACTATCAAAGTGATCAGCGCGTAGCGGAAACCATGTTGTCGAGTCAAAAGCGTAAAGGCAAAGGCCCCAATCAAATTAAAATGAAACTCAAGAGCAAAAAGATTGATGCCGCGCTTATTTCGGAGGAACTTAAAGAAACTGACTGGGTACAACAGGCCTACGAGCTAAAAGTCAAAAAATATGGAATTGAAGTCACTAAAGACCCTAAGCTCAAAGCCAAACAGATCCGTTTTTTAATGTATCGTGGTTTTGAAATGGATGCGATTATTAAGGCGATTAACCGTAAAGCAGAAGACTAAGTCTTATATTCTTTGAAAGTCTTAATGCATGTATAAGCATATTGGATATTTAATTCAATATTAGCTGCAAAATAAAATAAAGCACGGCAAAAGATAATGATGATTTAATCATTAAAATAATAAGATAGCGCTATTTGACGACATTGAAAAAGGAATAATATTTGAGAATAGAAAACTGCGAATTTGCATTGTTATTATAATAATAAGAATATGGTGGCAACCCTACCAGCAAAGCTCCGGCACATCATAGTTCTATTACCGTTGCTACCTTCCGGTCCTGGCGGGGTTCATAGAGTACAATTGCGAAGTAACCAGCAGGGCTACCATTACAAAAACAGAGTATAGAGATTTTTAATCAAGTTGCAAGCCTTGTTTCCTAAAATCATCCTTCAAGCTATCCGTTTGATTATTTTAAAAACAATATTGATATTTCTGCTGATTTTTAAGGGATCTTCACAATCAATCCATCAACACTCAGATTCACATGATCTTTGTAAAACCTTGTTGCATTTTCTAAAAATGCCGTTTTTAATGTGTGCAATGTATATGAATGATCTACTTTGAAAAGATGAGCAGCGGATCCGCATCTCACAAAGAATTATGGAAATTTTATGATGTTTAAAAAGACCGTATTGTGTGCAGTGACAGCACTCTTTACCACGCCTCTATTTGCCAATATTCCGATTGAATCGCGTGGCTTGAGTCAAGCTACGAATCAAACCACAGTAAATACCCCAGCAGCAATTGCGGCTGGTGCAACTCCAGCAGTTCAAACCAATACCAGCTGGCAAATCATGCAAAAGAACCAGCAACTCGAAAATGACCTGCGGATTTTGCGCGGTAAAATGGAAGAACAGGAAAATGAGATTGAACGGCTCAAGAATGAACTGACCAATCGTTATGCCGATCTTGATCAGCGCCTTGAACTATTGCAACAAAAAATTGAACCTGCTGAGGACAATCCAACGGAGGAAAACCCACAGGATACTGCACCCAGCCTAAACACAAATAAGGTCAATACAGCAAGCAGCGGACAGCAACCTGCTGATCTTGAAAAAGCAGCTTATACCGTGGCTTTAGATGCTTATAAAAATGGCGGTGCAGCCAAAGCCATTGCACCGATGCAAAACTTTATTAAAAACAATCCGAATAGCGTTTATATCAGCAATGCTTATTTCTGGTTAGCGGAATTCAATCTGGCGATTGACCCACCAAAATTTGATGAAGCGAAACGCAATTATCTGATTGTCGTTGACCGCTATCCAAATTCTGCGAAAGCCTCCACTGCCCTGTATCAGCTTTATAACATCAGCAAAGATGTTGAAAAGAATGCTACACTTGCTTCGCAATACAAAACAAAGCTATTGAAGAATTATCCGAAAGCTGAGGAAATTAAATTTCTTAAGTAAAATAGAAATTCCCAAAATAAAAAAGACACCTTCAGGTGTCTTTTTTATTATATTAAACTTTTAGCGCACAATACCACGTTTCGACTGTTCAAGAGAATCGATTAAACGCTGTACCTCAGCCACTTCAGGCAAAATTCCTGTACGGATCTGCTCGATTGCTTCCTGAGTCGTTAAACCTGATTTATAAATCAGTTTAAAGGCATCACGTAAACCGCTGATTACGGTCTTTGACCAGCCTTTACGACGCATACCTTCAATGTTCATAGCAAATGCATGCGCAGGATTACCTGAAACCATTACATAGGCCGGTACATCTTTCAGAATCAGTGATGCCCCACCAATCATGCTATAAGAATCAATCTTACAGAACTGATGAATGCCCGAGTTTCCGCCAATGACGACATAGTCCCCGACATGGACATGTCCAGCCACACCGACGTTATTAGCAAAGATATTATAATCTCCGACCATACAGTCATGTGCAATATGCGTATTCACCATGAGCAGGTTATGACTACCGATCTTGGTCAGGCTCTGGTCCTGAACCGTGCCACGATGCAGACTGCAATGCTCACGAATCTTGTTGTGATCGCCAATCTCAAGCCAGGTTTCTTCACCGGCATACTTAAGATCCTGACACACCTCACCTACACTGGCGAACTGGAAAATTTCATTATATTCACCTATACGCGTATAGCCACCCACCACCACGTGTGAATGAAGTTTGCTACCCGCACCAATAGTGACATTTGGCCCGATAATACAATATGGGCCAATTTCTACATCAGCAGCAATGACTGCTGATGGGTCAATAATGGCAGTTGGATGAATAAGGGGATTATTGCTCATGCCTGCTCGACTTTTTGATGCGAAACCATAATTTCCGCGGTTGTTGCGACGACGCCATCTACAGTGGCAATACAATTATATTTGTAAATGCCCCGCTTTTGCATCACTAATTCAGATTTTAAAACCAATTGGTCACCTGCAACCACCTGTTTTTTAAATCTAACTTTTTCCGCACCGGCAAACAGGAACAAAGAACCTTCACTTGGTACTTCGTTATTCATCACAAAACCCAGAATTCCAGAGATTTGTGCCAGTGCCTCAACAATCAGTACACCTGGCATAATTGGATAATTCGGAAAATGGCCTTGTAAAAACTCTTCATTAATTGAGACGTTTTTATAACCAACAATGCCATTATCGGTAATTTCGACGACGCGATCAACCAATAAAAATGGATAGCGATGGGGCAAATATTCACGAATCTTTTGAATATTCATTGGCAATTCAGGCTTCGTGAATGTAGGCAAATTCGACTCTGTCATCATAATTATTTACGCAACTTAAATGTTGATTCAATGGACTCAATCTGAGATTGCATATGATCTAGTCGTTTGATCACCTGGGTCAATGGCACATCTGCTAATTGTCTGAGGCGAACCACGGTACGTTTCCATTTCTGGTTTTCAAACAGACCAATCCCGGATGAATATTTTCCAGCTTCAGAAATATTATTTGTCACCATTGACATTCCCGTCAACGTCACATTATCGGCAATATTCAAGTGTCCAGAAATCGCAGAGGCACCACCAATGATACAGTTTTTGCCAATTGAAACACTTCCTGCAACGGCAGTTTTTGCAGCAATGGCGGTATGTGCACCAATTTTAACGTTATGCGCGATTTGCACAAGATTATCAATGATAACACCCTGTTGCAAAATCGTATCATCCAGCGCACCACGGTCTACGCTACAATTTGACCCAATACGCACATCATCCTCAATGCGTACAGAACCTAATTGCGCAATACGGTGCCATTTACCTTGATAAGGTGCAAAACCAAACCCTTCGCTGCCAATCACGGTATTAGCATGAATACGCACCCGATTACCAATCTTTGCTGCGCCGGTGAGGGTCACATGTGAGTCAATAAAACAGTCCTGACCGATTTCGACATCATCATCGATCTGCACATGCGCCTGAACAATCGTATTCGCACCCACGACACAATGCTCACCAATCACCACATAATGACCAATATAAGCATCGTCCGCGATCATTGCCGACTGGTGAATTTGAGCAGTACTTTCAATGCCGCGCTGGCGATGTTTTTTCTCAAAAACATGCGTCAGAATCGCAAAAGCCAGATAGGGATTTGCCACAACAATAAAGTTTTGATGTGAAGTTATCTGTTGTTTTAGTTCAGTCGTGACAATTAAAGCACCTGCCTGACTTTGATTGGCCTGCTCTACATATTTATCGGCATTCACAAATGCCAGATCGTGTGAAGTTGCCTGTTCAAGACTGGCCAAAGCACTCAAATGTAAATCTGTCTGACCTATGCACTCGCCCTGAACCAGGCGAGCGAGATCAGCTAACTGAAGCTTTTGATGATTCATTGATTATTTAATTGCATTAACCTTTTGAATCATTTTATCAGTTAAATCATATTTAGCATCATAAGCAAGTGCTGAATTTTTATTTAAAACTACATCCAGGTTGTTTTCTCTACGCAATTGTTCAGCAATTTGCTTTACACGTGCATCAAATACAATTCGGATCTGCTGAATCGAGCTTTGAACATTAGTCTGTACAGACTGTTGTAACTGATTCAATTCTTGCAACTTAGCCTGATATTCCGCAGACATTTTCTGTTTTTCAGTCTCACTGAGCTTAGTGTTGGATTGAGCACGTTGCTGCAAAGCTTCCAGCTCTTTGCTGAGTTGTTCAATTTTAGTGGTTTGTGGCTGAATTTTTTGCTGAAATATCGTGTTTTGTTGTTTTAGATAGGTACTACCTTCAACCACACGCTCCAAGTCAATTACCCCCATACTTGCCGCTTGAGTTAAAGGTGCAACACTTGCCAAAGCCAGGCTCATTGCCATAATCATTTTTTTCATATTCTTACTCATTCAAAAAAATTTGCTCACAAAACCTGCAGGCTTTATGAGCAAAATTTAGTTTCTAGGTCAAAAAGATTTTAGAAAGTACGTCCAATTTCGAACTGGATGTTTTTAGTATCATCACCGTCTTTTTTATTCAACGGATAAGCATAGCTGAGAGACAATGGGCCAATCATGGTAATCCAGGTGAAACCTGCGCCTACGCTATAACGCATATTGCCTGCATCAAAACCAAAGTTATCTTTACAGTATTGCTTCGCATTTACATCAGTATTTTGTGGATTGAGATATAAATTTCCGCGAGGCACATCACACTGAGTATCAAAAACTTGTGCTCCCTCTGCAAAAAGTACCGGGCGAACCTGACGTGCCCAATCTCCTTTAAATGGCACAGGAAGCACTAATTCTGTACCAAACTGGACTAAGGCATTACCACCCACTTCTTCTGGACCAAAGTCTTGTTCTCGTGATTCATTATAAGTTACACCTGGATATTTAGGGCCTAAGGTACTGTTTTCATAACCACGGACTGAACCATAACCACCAGCGTAGAAATTCTTATAGAATGGCAAATCATTACCATAGCCCAACTTACCATATCCACGCAGAACAAAATCTTTACCTAATGGGAAGAAAGCTTGCGCATCATAAGTGACTTTTTGATATTCCACATCACTACCCGGCAAGGCAATTTCTGCATTAACACGGTGTGACATGCCAGTAGTCGGGAACATTGGACGGTTTAAGGTATTATAAGACCAACCCAGATTCAGGTTATAAGTCAAGAAATCGCCTTTAAATTCATTTCCATAAGTAATTTGTGGCACTGCGCAGTCATAACCAATTACTGTAGTACCATCTTGTCCATAAATAGGTACAGTTAATTGTGAGTTACCAGCGCTGTCTTTTGGACAGTAGGCACCATCTCTAGTACTTTTACCACCATTAGCTAATAAATAATCCCGTACATAAGTCGATACATATGGACCAGTAGTTACTTCAGTCTGATCGACGTTTAGACCCAAGCTGACACTCTGGTTTTCATCAATTGGATAACCAAAGTTAATCCCACCACCAAAACTATCCGTTACATAGTTGTTGACGTTATAGTCATCATCCAGCTTAGTTTTACGGTAGTACATATTATAGCCGCGACGTACACCATCAATGGTGAAGTAGGGGTCCATCACGCTCAAGTTATAATAATCTTGAGTTTCAGAACGCGACAAATCGATTGAAACACTATTACCGGTACCCAAGAAGTTGGTCTGGCTTAAGCCTGCCTGGAAAGTCACACCACCACTTTGCGAGAAACCGACAGCCAAAGTACTAGTACCTGAATGCTGCTCTTCAACGGCAACATTCAAGTCCACCTGATCTGGTGCACCCGGAATACGTGCAGGTTTGATATCGACAGTTTTAAAGAAACCGGTACGCTCTAGACGGACCTTAGACAGGTCAATTTTTTCATTACTGGCAAGCGCACCTTCCATTTGGCGCATTTCACGACGTAATACTTCATCTGCAGTTTTCGTATTGCCAGTGAAATTAATACGTCTTACCGTAACTTGCTGACCCGGATTAATATAATAATTTAGATCAACCAGTTTGGTTTCGTTGTTAATTTGAGGAACAATATTGACTTCTGCATAGTAATAACCTGCATTACCATACTTACGCTGCAATAACTGCTTAACCGCGTTGACTTTTTCCTGCGAATAAATTTCGCCTTCTTTGAAAATTTGTAAAGCCTGTAATTCTTCAGTCTTATAAAGTGCATCACCTAAATATTTGGTTTGACCAAATTTAAATTGTTCGCCTTCATCCACAGAAACTTCGATGAAAACATTCTTTTTATCTTCACTCAAGTTCAGGCTGGAATTGGTAATATTAAAATTGATATAACCGCGATTCAGATACATGGCACGCAAAGCTTCTAGGCTCGCCGCCATCTTTTCACGTGCATAACGGTCATTACGCGAAATGACCGAACTCCAGCCACTTTCTTTTACGGCAAAGGCCTGCTTGATATCAGACTCTTTAAATACGGTATTCCCGATAATATTGATATCGAAAACTTTAGCCGCTTTACCTTCAATAAAATCAATCAGCAATTCAACACGGTTATTTGGTCGAGGCGTCGTGGTGACCGTAATATCGGCATCATAACGACCTTGCTGCATGTATTGCTGTTCAAGTTCAGTTTCAATAGTTTGCAGCGCTGATTTTTTCAGCACTTCGCCTTCAGCCAGACCCATTTTTTTCAGGCCTTCTTCAAGCGCTTCCTTAGGAATCAGCTTATTGCCTTTCAATTCGATTTTCGAAATAACCGGGCGTTCAACCACTTGGAAAACCAAGGTATTGCCCTGCTGAACGGCTTTAATGTCATCAAACAGGCCTGATGCATACATGCTACGAATTGCATTGGCAATGATTGGATCATTGACCCGATCACCACTGTTAATTGGCACTAGGCCATACACATTGTCAGGAGTTAAACGTACTAATCCATCAAATTTTATATCTTGTACAATGAATTCATCTGCTGCATATACTTGTTGTGCTACTGCCATTGCACTAACGAGTGCCAGAGGCATAAATAAATGTGTGTGCTGCATGCCAGTCTTTTCCGCTGTTAATTTATTCCATTTACGTTGTTATAAACGCATAAAATCATTAAATAATGCCAGAAGCATCATACTGCCGAGCAGTACCATACCAATTTTTAGTCCAACCAATTGTATTTGTTCGGAAACAGGTTTACCACGAATTAATTCAACAAAATAGTAAACCAGATGTCCGCCATCAAGCATTGGAATGGGTAGTAGATTTAATATTCCTAAACTTACACTCATTAGCGCCATAAAGGAAATAAAAGTTTCCCAGCCCATTTCTGCGCTTTGTCCTGCCACTTTGGCAATGGTAATTGGACCTGATAAATTATCCAGACCAATCAGACCGCGTACCATTTTGACAATCGAGTTCAGAATCATCGAAGATAAATGTGCTGTTTTATCAAATGCCATTACCAGTGCTTCGCCTGGCGAGTAATGAATGGTCTGTTTATATTCTGCAGGAATGGTCATTTTACCCGGATCACTTTGTACACCCAGCATACCGGTCACATTGCCCATATTGTCACGTTTGCCTTGTGGCATGACTTCTAGCTGAACCACCTGATTTGCACGTAGTACATCCATTTTCAGTAATTTTTCTGGAGATGCCTGTACCACCTGCACCACATCAAACCAGTCTTTCATCTGAACGCCGTCAATGGCCAGAATCTTGTCACCTTCTTTCAAACCTTGACGGATGGCTGCACCATCTTCACTCAATTTGCTGATCACTGCCGGAATTTCTGGCCGATAAGGCAAGAACCCCAGGCTTTCTAGCGGCGATTGACTTTGATCTTTTAAATAGTTTTGAATCGGCAACTGGAACAATTTGTTTTCACCAGCGCGATCTGCCTGAATAGAAACCACACCAGTTTCACCAACACGATCCACCAAGGCATAACTGAGCTTTTCCCAAGTTTCCACCTGAGTACCATCCACAGCTACAATTTTGTCACCCGGCTGCATTTGTACGGTGGCAGCAGGCGTATTTAGTAAAACTTTACCCACACGGGTATTGAGCTGTTCTTGTGCCGGTAAAAATAACACCCAGAATAGAAGAACTGCAAAAATCAGGTTTATCAACGGTCCCGCTGCCACGATGGCAATCCGCTTCCAAGGATGCTGACGATTGAAGGCTTTGGGTAAGTCTTCTTCAGCGACATTACCTTCACGTTCATCCAGCATCTTGACATAGCCACCCAAAGGCAAGGCAGACAATTGATACTGAATTCCGGATTTTTTCGAGGTCCATTTTAATAATGTTGGCCCAAATCCAATCGAATAGACCAATACTTTAACGCCCAGTTTACGCGCCACAATATAGTGACCGAACTCGTGAATCGCAATTAAGGGACCGAGTAAGAGAATTGCAGCGGCAATCATAAACAAGGCATTCATATCTTAACTTCCTTTATTCACAACGTATTGCTGTGATAAACCTCGTGCCATTTGATCTGCTTGCAAGATAGCCTCCAGATCATGTGCAGGTTGATTGTCCATCTGATTTAGGACATGCTCAACTACCTGAGGAATTTGGGTAAATCTGATCTGTTGATTTAAAAATGCAGCAACTGCAATTTCATTGGCCGCATTTAAAATCGTAGGTGCAATTCCGCCACTCTGCATGGCCTGACGGGCCAGTTTTAATGCAGGGAAACGGAGCATATCCGGTTCTTGAAAATTAAGTTGTGAATGCATAAACAGATCCAGTGGCGCCACATGCGTACTAATACGCTCAGGCCATGCCAAAGCATGTGCAATAGGCGTGCCCATATCTGGATTACCCATTTGTGCCAAAGTCGAACCATCAACGTATTGAACCATGGAGTGAATAATACTCTGTGGATGCACAACAACTGTAACAAATTGTTCTTGAACTGCAAACAAATGGCAGGCTTCGATCAATTCTAAACCTTTATTCATCAAGGTAGCAGAATCGACTGAAATTTTTTGACCCATGGACCAGTTAGGATGCTTGCAAGCTTGGGCAGGTGTGACCTCTTCAAGTTGCTGCATGCTATGGTTCAGAAACGGCCCACCCGACGCGGTCAGCAGAATCTGGGATACACCCAGTTTGGGCTTGCCATGACGCTCTGCCTCAAAATAATGCTGTGGCAGACATTGGAAAATCGCGTTATGTTCAGAGTCAACGGGAAGCAGTAATGCCCCATGATCGCGCGCTGCCTGCATCATGATGTCACCCGACATCACCAAAGCTTCTTTATTGGCCAACAGTACGCGTTTACCCGCTTTCACAGCAGCCAATGTCGGCAATAATCCTGCAGCCCCAACGATTGCTGCCATCACAATATCAACATCAGCGTGTTCAGCCACAGCAATTAAACCGGCTTCATCTTGCAGAATTTCAATATTAGCCAAATGATGTTGCTGGAGTCGTTTTGAGAGTTCATCTACTTTTTCAGCCGGCACCACCGCCACTTTAGGACGGTATTGCCGGCAAATTTCAACCAGCTCCTCGATACGACTTTGCGCGGTCACAGCAAAAACCGAGTATGCTTCAGGATGTCGCTGCAAGATTTTTAAAGTACTTTGACCAATGGAACCTGTAGCACCCAGTATACAAACTGCTTGTGACATTTATAAATCTACACCAATAAGTTTTAAAACAGCCATACCTGCTGCAAAGATTGGAGCTGCAGCAAGCAAAGAATCAATACGATCCAGTACTCCGCCATGTCCTGGCAAAATTCGACCTGAATCCTTAATACCGGCACGACGTTTGATCATGGATTCAAACAGGTCACCCAGTACCGAACTAAATACTGTAACCACAGAGAGAATCAGGAATAAAATCAGTTCTGGCCAGGTCATATCCAGATAAAGTAAGGCAACTGCCGTTACAATCAGCATTGAAGTAACAATACCACCATACAGCCCTTCCACAGATTTATTAGGACTAACATTCGGCGCCAACTTTTTCTTGCCAAATTTACGACCCACAAAATACGCACCACTATCTGCGCCCCATACCAGTAAAAACAGGTACATCAGCCACCACGGTGAACTTTGCCAGACAGAGAAAATTGCAGTAACCGCAGCAGAGATCAGAACTACGCCGATTCCGTGCAGGCTGGCGTTGTACCAGCCATCATATTCAGGATAGGTTTTAACCCAGTAAATGCTGAGCAACCAAGTAATTATAGAAGCCACCCATAACAATAAGGCAACTTCGGCAAAATACAATGCCAAAGCTGAAAGTGCTGCAGTGAGCACTCCATATCCCCAAGCAACAGGTTTGATGACATATTTAAATTTTCGCGGCATGAGTTTGAACCACTCATAACCGGCCACCCCAGCAGCAAGAACCATCAATACAAACATTGGATAATGTGATTCAGTAGCAAACATACAGCTCAGTACAACTGCTACCAACACCAATGCGGTTATAATCCGCTCAAACATGTATTAATTCTCAAGTTTTTCCTGATGAATCTGTTCTGATGTTTTACCAAAACGACGTTCACGCCCGCCAAATACGGCAAGTGCATCATCAAGTTCTTCAACGGTAAATTCTGGCCATAGCGTCTCAGTGAAATACAGCTCTGCATAGGCTGCCTGCCACAACAGGAAATTCTACAGACGGAAGTCACCACCCGTACGAATCAGCAGATCAACTGAAGGTAAATCACCAACGCTGACATATTGACCAAATACATCAGTATTAATTGCATCAAGATCTAATTTATTTGTTAAAACATCGCTGGCAATTCGCTGTGCAGCTTGTGCCATATCCCACATACCACCATAACTGATTGCAATAGTGAGTGTCATACTATTGAAATTAGCAGTCCTTTCTTCGGCATGCAACATAAGCCCCTGTAATTCTGGGGACAAACGGCTGCGATCACCGATAAAGCGTAAGGCAATATTGAATTTTTCCATGCGGGGTAATTGTTCATGAATGGTGTCAACCAGCAATTTCATGAGCAATTCAACTTCAAACTGTGGACGATTCCAGTTTTCACTGGAAAAGGCAAATACAGTTAAAGCCTGGATATTTCTTTTTTTACAGTGTTCAACAATCGGATCCAGAACCGTTTTTCCTTCACGGTGTCCATCACCTTTCTGCATCTGATTTTTTTTGGCAAAACGATTGTTGCCATCCATGATGATGGCAACATGTTTCGGAAGACGGGGATTTTCTTCAGCAACGGTCATCGATGAATTAGACCTTCATCAATTCAGCTTCTTTCGCAGCCAAGCGCTTGTCAACTTCAGCAACAAATTTGTCAGTAATTTTCTGGATTTCGTCAGCAGCACGACGCTCTTCGTCTTCAGAAATTTCTTTTTCTTTCAACAAAGCCTTGATATCGCCCAATACATCACGACGGATGTTACGGATCGCTACTTTGGCATTTTCTGCTTCATTACGCGCAACTTTCTGCATGTCACGACGCGTTTCTTCAGTCAACGCCGCCATCGGTACACGAATCGCATCTGCTGTAATTGGGTTCAGACCCAAGTCAGATTCACGAATCGCTTTATCAATTGCAGAAACCATTGAACGTTCGAAAGGCTGGATTAACAAAGTACGTGAATCTTCAACACCTACGTTTGCCACCTGGTTCAATGGAACGTCTGAACCATAGTAAGAAACCATCACGTTATTTAAAATTGATGGATGCGCACGACCGGTACGAACTTTTGCAAAACCATGCTCTAGAGATTCTAGAGTTTTGTTCATACGGTCTTCGCTGTCTTTTTTAAGATCGTTAATCATATGATCTTCCTTACTTAATTCTTGAAAAGAGGTTATTACTAAATTAGCGTGTAGTATAAAGTGCTTTGGTGCTCACGTCATTAATTGGTAACGTGAGTCCCTTCTTTTTCACCCATCACAACGGAAAGCAATGCGCCAGATTTATTCATATCGAATACTTGTAGCGGCACGTTGTGATCACGACATAAACAGATTGCAGTTAAGTCCATTACACCCAGCTTTTCGTCCAGAACCTGGTCAAAAGTCAATGTGTCATATTTAACCGCATCATCATATTTGCTTGGATCTTTGTTATATACGCCATCAACTTTGGTCGCTTTCAAGATCAAGTCTGATTCGATTTCAATACCACGTAAACAGGCAGCTGTATCTGTCGTAAAGAACGGATTACCTGTACCTGCCACGAATACACACACTTCACCCTGAGTCAGGTGACGGATTGCATCACGGCTTGAGTAAGACTCAACCACGGCACCAATTGGCAATGCAGACATTAAACGGGTTTTAATATTACGGCGCACCAAAGCGTCGCGAAGTGCCAAACCGTTCATGACTGTTGCTAGCATACCCATCTGGTCGCCAGTTACACGACCAACTAGACCATCTTTTTGTAGCTGGCTACCGCGATACAGGTTACCACCACCCACAACAATACCTACTTGTACGCCTAAACCCACGAGGTGCGCAATAGAAAGTGACATCTGATCGAGCACTTGTGCATCGATCCCCATGTCTTTATTGCCTGCCAGCGCTTCACCAGAAAGCTTTAACAGGATGCGACCAAAGCGTGGCTTTTTAGAATCCAACATCATCAAACTCCAAATTATTCAATTTAATTTTTTTTAATTCAAAATCTTAAGCAGACTTGATTGAAATGAGTTTTGCGTACAGATCGTATTCATCTGCATCGGTAATCTCGACTTCAAGTAAATCCCCTGCCTTAATGACGCTTTTATCGATATCTTCAACAAAAACATTGCCATCAATTTCAGGTGCATCTGCATAAGAACGCGCAACCGCTACCGGGAATTCGTCTTCCAGGTCATCTACCAGCACAGTCATGGTCTGACCGATACGTTTTTGGAGTTTGGCTGCCGAGATTTCTTGCTGAACCTGCATGAAACGCTCATAACGCTCTTGTTTAATTTCTTCAGGAACGTGATCTGGCAAATCATTTGCGGTCGCACCTTCAACTGGCGAATAGGTGAAACATCCCACACGATCCAGCTGGGCTTCTTTCAACCAGTCCAATAGCATCTGGAAGTCTTCTTCGGTTTCACCCGGGAAGCCCACCACAAATGTTGAACGGAGTACCAAATCAGGACATTTCTCACGCCAGATTTTCAAACGCTCCAGTGTATTTTCACTGTGCGCAGGTCGTTTCATTAGTTTGAGAATTTTTGGACTTGCGTGCTGGAATGGAATATCCAGATAAGGCAGGATTTTGCCTTGTGCCATCAGGTCAATTACTGCATCTACATGCGGATACGGGTAAACATAGTGCAAACGCACCCAGATTCCCAACTGACCTAATGCTTCACACATGTCATAGAATTTGGTTTTAACCGGCTGGCCATTCCAGAAATCCAGCTTGTATTTCGTGTCCAGGCCATAAGCAGAAGTATCCTGGGAGATGACGAGTACTTCTTTTACACCGGCACGTTTCAGCGCTGCAGCTTCATCAAGCACAGAACCGACTGGACGTGAAACCAGATCGCCACGCATGCTTGGAATAATACAGAAGGTACAACGATGGTTGCAGCCTTCAGATATTTTCAGATAAGCATAGTGTTTTGGCGTCAGGCGGATGCCTTGCTCTGGAACCAGATCAATAAATGGATTGTGTTTTGGCGGCTCAGGTACGTATTGATGAACCGCATCCATAACTTCTTTATATGCCGCTGCACCTGTCACTTTCAGGACATTGGGATGCATTTGGCGAATCTTGTCTTCGTCTTTACCTAGACAACCTGTTACGATCACGCGACCATTCGCGCTCATCGCCTCACCAATCGCATCTAGCGATTCTTGCACTGCGGATTCAATGAAACCACAGGTATTTACTACAACTAAATCAGCACCGTCATAATCCGAAGCGACGTCATAACCTTCAGTCTTTAACTGGGTTAAAATACGTTCAGAATCTACCAATGCCTTAGGACAACCTAAAGATACAAAACCGACTTTGGGGGACTTCATGAATTTTCGCTCTACTAGAATGCGCGTATTGTATGTCTTTTCGCATCATAAAAATAGTTGAAAACCTGACTCTTTGCATCATGCACTAAAATATTGCCATAAAATATTCAACATACCCACTCATGCACCAAAATGAATCATTTTAGATTTACAGCCTCAATTTAATCCGCTATATCTAAGATGAATTGTGTTGCTCTGTCACATTTCTGCATTTCATCGCAATAAATAATCTCTCGTCATAAAAGTTGGCGTGCATCTTGCATCAAATCAGAACTTAAAATTGATTAAATTGCTTTATGAAGATGCCATTGCGCCATTTTAATACAGGAACAAACCCGCGAATGGATCAAATTATTCCGATCGACTATCGTGCTTTAGTGGACAATATGACCACGTGTATCTTATTGATAGACCGCGATCTTAATATTTATTATCTGAATTCTGCCTGTGAAGCCTTATTTGATGTGAGCTTATTCCGCGCGAGCGGCACATCCGTACTCAATATTCTGCAAAACCCGACAGATGAGTTCAATACCGAAGAAGCCCTGAATAATACTTTAAGTACGGGACAACCTTATACACGCCGCGAAGCCACTATTCTGGTCAACTTTAAAGACATTCATGTTGACTACACTGTTTCTCAGCTAAATCTGGGCAAACCTTATCATCCGCTACTGCTCATCGAACTCAATCCTCGCGATCGCATGTTAAAAATCTCGCGTGAAGAAAATCTGCTGCAACAGCATCAGGTAGCGCGTCAGCTGATTCGCGGTGTTGCGCATGAAATCAAGAATCCCTTGGGTGGCATTCGCGGGGCGACTCAACTCCTGGCACGCAGTTTGAATGATCCACAATACAAAGAATTTACCGACATTATTATTAGCGAAGTGGATCGACTGAGAAATCTGGCCGATACCATGCTCGGTTCACGCCAGCTTCCGAGCTATGAGCTGGTCAATGTGCATGAACCTCTGGAACGAGTACGCTCACTGATTGCCAATCAGACCAAAAAGAAAATCAAGATTACCCGGGATTACGACCTGTCCTTGCCTGAAGTGCTGGCAGACCGTGATCAATTGATTCAGGTCATTTTGAATATTTGCGCCAATGCCGTACAGGCCATGACCGAGAACAAGGAATTCTTTGTCGAACATCAACCGGAACTGATTTTAAGAACCCGGATTCAGCGTCTCTTTACCATTAACGGGGTGATTCACCGCTCTGTAGTACGGATTGATATTGAAGATAATGGCCCAGGTGTTCCGGAAGAGATTATCGAGTCGGTGTTTTATCCGCTGGTTACCAGCCGTGCCAAAGGGACCGGACTGGGCCTCAGTATTGCTCAGAATATTATTCATCAGCACAACGGCATGATCGAGTGTCAGTCCGTGGCTGGAAAAACCGTCTTTAGCTTATATTTACCTTGGGAGTCAAATCATGTCGCGAAATAAAATATGGGTGATTGATGACGATCGCGCCATGCGCTGGGTACTGGAAAAGACCTTTAAAGAAGAAGGCCTGGATGTGACCAGTTTTGAAGAAGCACAATCTGCACTGGATCAATTGAGTCTGGAAGCACCTGATGTGATTCTGACCGACATCCGTATGCCAGGAATTGATGGTCTTACTTTCCTGGGCAAAGTCAAACACAATTATCCTGACCTACCTGTCATTATTATGACGGCGCATTCAGACTTAGAGTCGGCTGTTTCCAGCTATCAAACTGGTGCTTTTGAATATCTGCCTAAGCCTTTTGATATTGATGAAGCATTGGCACTGGTAAATCGTGCGATTTTACATATCACCAAGCTACAGCAACAAGAATCGGCAAAAGCGGCTCCACCGATTCAATCTACCGAAATTATTGGTGAATCGCCTGCCATGCAGGAAGTGTTTCGTGCCATTGGCCGTTTATCACAATCGCATATTACCGTGTTGATTAATGGTGAGTCTGGTACAGGTAAAGAACTGGTAGCGCATGCCCTGCATCGTCATTCACCACGCAGTTCAAAACCTTTTATTGCCCTCAATATGGCGGCGATTCCAAAAGACCTGATCGAAACTGAACTGTTCGGCCATGAGAAAGGTGCATTTACCGGTGCTAACACCCAACGTCAGGGTCGTTTTGAACAGGCCAATGGCGGCACGCTGTTTTTAGATGAAATTGGCGATATGCCATTTGAAACCCAGACCCGTTTATTGCGTGTACTAGCCGATGGTGAATTTTACCGTGTTGGCGGTCATATTCCCGTTAAGGTCGATGTGCGTATCGTGGCAGCGACACATCAGGATCTGGAAAAACTGGTTCATGATGGTCGTTTCCGTGAAGACTTGTATCATCGACTGAATGTAATTCGTATTCATATTCCAAAACTGGCACATCGCAGTGAAGATATTCCGATGCTGGCGCAGCATTTTCTGGCGCGTGCCGGAAAGGAACTTGGGGTCAATCCAAAGATTCTGCGTCCTGAAACTCAGGAATATATGCAAAAATTGCCATGGCAAGGTAACGTGCGTCAACTTGAAAATACCTGTCGCTGGCTGACTGTCATGATCACAGGTCGTGAAGTCTATCCTGAAGACTTGCCACCTGAGCTGAAACAGATTCCAATTCA